>DATHCI010000176.1:0-5948 GCA_035319645.1 Methylocystis sp.
AGCGGAGTGTTGATGCGTTTGGCGAGGCCCCGGGCGCGGACCACGCCGCCCACGTCGGGAGAGACCACGATCACTTTGGTGAGGTCGAAGCGCTCACGGATATCGCGCATCATCACCGGCGCGGCGAACAGATTGTCGGTCGGAATGTCGAAGAACCCTTGCACCTGCCCGGCGTGCAGATCAACGGTCAGCACGCGGTCGGCGCCGGCTCGGGTGATGAGATTGGCGACGAGCTTCGCGGAAATGGGCGTGCGGGACACGCCTTTGCGGTCCTGGCGCGCATAGCCGAAATAGGGAATGACCGCGGTGATGCGTCGGGCCGACGCGCGGCGCAGCGCGTCGATCATGATGAGCAATTCCATCAGATGATCATTGGCGGGCGCCGACGTGGACTGAATCACGAAGACATCCTGTCCGCGCACGTTCTCCAGGACTTCGACCCAAATCTCCTGGTCGGCGAAGCGGCGCACGACCGCGCGACAAAGCGAAATCCCAAGATGCGCGGCGATCGCTTCCGCAAGCGGCCGATTGGAATTGCCCGTAAGTAGCTTCATCACCGCCATCATAGCTCAACCCACGCTGGGCGGTCTTCTAACAGCCGGGGCGTTTCAGAACAATACGACTGTTCGATGACGGACCGAGTCTGATTTATGGAGACTTTCGTCTCTGCGCACAGAAAGCAAAAAGCCCGGCCGTCGCCGGCCGGGCAGAATTGAAGCTCGCTTCAGCGCGATCAGTATTTCGCGACAACCGGCGCCGGCGCAAACGGATTGAAGTGCCAGTTCAAGCCGGCGCGCACCGTGTGAAAGCGCGTTTGGGAAGTGTGGTCGAAGGCGAAAAGCGACCCTGGCGCGGTCGCCCAGTACGATCCGCCATTGATGCTGTTCGGGCCCAGATCGGTGTAAAGATATTCGACCTTGACCGAGAAGGTCGACAAGACCGGATGCGAGATCAAGGGGAACCACTCCACGCCGCCGCCAGCAGTCCAACCGGTATTCGTGGCGTCATACACGGTGCCCGTGCCCAGCACGGCCGGGAAGCCGGTCGGCGCGCCGAAGGCGGTTACAGTAAAGTCGTGGACGACCTGGCCATAGGCGAATCCGATCGACCCGAAAATCAACAGATTGGGGATGAGCGGCGTTACGCCGATCCGACCGCGCAATGTGCCGAACCAGTCGACGCTTTTCGTCTGGGTGAGATAGACCGAAGCGGGCGCCGGTCCCGTCGCAGACGCGCCCTGGGTCTGCGTATGGAGATCCGCGGCCTGGATATCGGCTTCGAGACCCACCACAAGCCACGGATTGATCTGATAGTTGTAACCGACCTGGCCGCCCCCGAGGACGCCCTGGATGTTGTTTGTCAGACTCCACCCGGCGAGTCCTGCGCCGGACGGGGAGACGTGGGTGAAATTCCCGACGAGCCCGCCCGTGTCCTGGTCGCCGTTGCCGAAGCCATAACCGATGTTGATGCCGCCGTAGAGACCCGTCCAGGTGAAGGCCGGGGGCGGAGGGGGAGCGGGGAGCGCCTCCTTGCGGTAGGGAAGATCGGCGCCCATCGCCGCTCCGGCGATCAACGCGCCGGCGACGCCGACGGCGACTGCGAGTTTAGTCATTGCGGTTCTCCCTATCGCTAACTGGCGCGCCGCCAAAGCTTCCCGAAATCCCGAGACGCTCGATCAATCAGACCCAGGCGGACGGATTCGACTTCGCGAACACCTGTTATTAGGCGGCGTCCGCCTTTACGGTCAATTGTAGCTCACCGATAAACCGCCCGGCGCGCGACGATTGTTCGGGCGCGTGACAAAAAGGTCACAGGCAAGGAATTTGATGAACATCAATTCAAAGCGGATTCAGAGAGTTGCTCAACCCTGGCCGCGCTCCTTCCTGAGCCTCGTCCAGTAGTCGAGACGCTTGCGCAATTCTCTCTCGAAGCCTCGTTCGACTGGTTGATAGAGACGTTGCGGCGAAAGTTCTTCGGGCCAATAGTTCTGACCCGAAAAGGCCTCGGGCGCGTCGTGGTCGTAGACATAGCCTTCGCCGTAGCCTTCGTCGCGCATCAATTTCGTCGGCGCGTTGAGGATGATCTTGGGCGGCGGGAGCGAAGCCTTCTCGCGCGCCAGACGCGCCGCCGCCTTGTAAGCGATATAGGCGGCGTTCGACTTCGGCGCCGTCGCGACATAGATCACCGCCTGCGCGAGCGCGAGTTCGCCCTCCGGACTGCCGAGAAAGTCGTAGGCGTCCTTGGCGGCGTTGGCGACGACGAGCGCCTGCGGGTCGGCGAGCCCCACATCCTCCACCGCCATGCGCACGACGCGCCTCGCCAGGAACAACGGGTCTTCGCCGGCGTCGAGCATCCGGGCGAGGTAATAGAGAGCCGCGTCGGGATCGGAGCCGCGCACGCTCTTATGCAGCGCGCTGATGAGATTGTAGTGGCCTTCCTGCGCCTTGTCGTAAATCGGCGCGCGCCGCTGCGCCACATCGGCGAGCCGCCGCCTGTCGAAGCTCTCGCCAGGCTCGGCGGCGCGCCAGACTTCCTCCGCGAGCGTCAGCGCCGCGCGGCCGTCCCCGTCGGCCATGGCGATCAGAGCCGCTCGGGCGTCCGCGTCGAGCGGCAGCGCCTTGCCCTCAGCCTCCTCGGCGCGCCGCAGGAGCTTCTCGATGGCGGCGTCGTCGAGGGTGCGAAACACGAGCACCCGCGCGCGAGACAGCAGCGCGGCGTTGAGCTCGAATGACGGGTTTTCCGTCGTTGCGCCAATGAGCACGACCGAGCCGTCCTCCAGCACGGGCAAAAAGCTGTCCTGCTGCGCGCGATTGAAGCGGTGGATCTCGTCGACGAAGAGCAGCGTCCCCTGTCCGACGGCGCGCCGGGCGCGCGCGGCGTCGAACAGCTTCTTGAGCTCGGCGACTCCGGAAAATATCGCGGAGACCTCGACGAAGGCGAAATCGGTTTGCCTGGCGAGCAGGCGCGCCACGGTGGTCTTGCCGGAGCCGGGCGGGCCCCAAAAAACCATCGAGCCGAGCGACTTTGCGCGCAGCAGTCGGGTCAAGGCGCCGTTGGGCCCGAGGAGGTGATCCTGCCCCGCCACTTCGTCGAGCCGCGTCGGACGCAGGCGATCAGCGAGCGGACGCGGCGCATCCCGGTCCATGGCGGCGGCCTTGAAGAGATCGGTCATCGGCGGATTCTGTTGACTGTCCTTGGAGTTGGATGGCGCTTCGGCGCATATTGTGCAGCGCACCCGCGGTTCTAGCGACCGGGACAGTAATTGCAAACTGCGCGCCTGGGAAAAAGTTGCAAGCCTCAAATATCCATCTGCCGTTTACCGCCGCCGGAGCCCTTTTAACGGATAATTAACAATATTACAACTAAAAGATTAAGATCGACGGCTTCGGGGAAACCGCGCAAATCAGCTCGACGGACGCCGCCCGGCGGTCGGAGATGGGGAGCGCAATCGTCGTCAACACCAAACCAGAACGGATCAAACTGCATGCGCACAATCGCATTCGTCACACAAAAGGGCGGCGCTGGAAAGAGCACGCTCGCTTGCAATCTTGCGGTCACGGCGAGGCTCGCCGGGGAACGCGTCGTCATCCTGGACCTCGATCCGCTCCAGTCGCTGGTCAAATGGGCGACGCAACGACGCAGAGACGACCTTCCGGTCGAGCATGTCGGCGCGCAAAAGCTGCCGGAGGTTCTAAAACTGTTGGAGACGAAAGGGGCGTCGCTCGTCGTGATCGACGCGCCGGGTCAGGACGGGGCGGCGCAGGACGCTGCAATCGCAGCGGCCGACCTCGTGGTGATCCCGGCGCGCCCGAACGTCTTCGACCTCTGGGGCAGCGAGATCACCCGCGAGAAGGTCAAGGCTCAGGGAAAAGAATACAGCTTTTTGCTCAATCAATGCCCACCGGCGCAGCAGAGTCTGCGCGTCGAGCAGGGCGCTCGGGCGTTGCAAGCCCTCGGCGGACTGCTCGGGCCGCTCGTTTCGGCGCGCGTCGATTTTCAGGAAGCGGCGCGACTGGGACTTGGCGTCGCCGAACTCCGCGCGTCGGGCGCGGCGTCAGAAGAGATGCGCGAGCTTTGGGGCAGCGTGAAGCGTCGAATGAAGAAGCGCACGCTCGTCGAAACTCCCGAAGCGAAACGAGGCCAAGCAGCTCGCCCCGCCGCTGCGACCGCCCAGCGCGCCGCCGCGCCATCTGTCAAGAGCGCGAAGCCGGCGGAGAGGCGCAACGTCAGCAAGGCGGCATGACCGGAGCAGCTTTTGCCTGCGCCTGGCTGCGTGGCCCGTGCGACACGATCACATCCCCTCCCCGCGCGCCGGCGCATCCTTGCGCGTCGCGAGGCGGGGGAGAAAGAGATGAACGTCCGTGTCGGAACGATCGACCGGGCAGCCCGCGTCGCTGGTCTCAACCCGCTCAGTCGGGCCCTCGCCGGCCTCCCAGGACGCCTTTCGGCTACGCGTGACCGATTCCGATCATCGCCGCGGGCGTTGGATTTTGTCCGCTCTATCGACTTCTAAGGCCGAGCGCCGCCAGACAGTTTTTGCGGGCGTCTGTTAACGGTTTCGCGAGCCGAATCCCCCCGGTCCCCGCCCGCCCTTGTCCTCGGCGGGCGTCGCGGGCTTCGCCGCCGTCGCCTGACGAATGTCCTCCATCGTCACGTGGCAGTTCTTCTTCTTGTCGAAGAGCGCGAAGAACGGGCTTTCCGCCTCGATGAACTCCTTCTGCGTGACGCGGCCCTTCCCGCTCTGATCAAAAAAGTCGAAGCTCGCCTGGGCGAAGACCGAGCTCGCCATCTTGATTCGCTCAAAGTCCTTGGCCCCGAAATAGCCGCGACCCTTCGGGTCGGCGACGCGGTAGAGCTTTGTCACGTAGGCGCGCCACTGCTGGCAGGTGTAGGCGCCGCCTTGCCCACCCCATTCGCTGGCGGTCGAAACCAGCATGTCGGCGCCGCCTTGCGCAAGGGCGCGCGAGCCGCCGGGCGCCGTCAGCGCGAGCCAGCAGAGCGGCAGAACCAGAAAGCGTCGGCGCATTGATCGCACTCTCCTGAAGGGACTCGGTTTCGCGGCTAGCAGACGGCCGCAATCCGTCTTTTTTGCGGGCTGCGAGCCTCCGGCGTTTTTATATCTCTGATTGCGTTTGAAAAAAGCCCTTTTGCCGGAATTTTTTGTCGAGCCTCGTCGATTCCCCGCTTGACGCGCGCGGGCTCGTGTGGGATAAAAACACCATCGTCGAAATCTGCGCCCGGCGGCCCGCCACGGCCCGCCGGTTTTTCTTTGGCCGGTTCGCATCCAGGAGCGCTTCATGCCGCGAGCGCGAGGGCCGCGCCAGCCCGAAAAATCGAAAAGAGCCGCCGAGGAGCGCGCCAAGCGCGCGCTCGCCATCCTGAACATGCGTCTGCACGGATTTCCTCTGTCGAAGATAGCCCGCGAGCTGCCGGCGGCGGGTTACGCCAGGCTGTCGAGTTCGCAGATCAGGCGAATCATTCGCGCCGCCCTGGAAGAGGCGGCGCAGCGCCCGGCCGAGGAGCTTCTGCGCATGGAGCTTTTGCGGCTCGACGAGCTGCAGAGCGCGCAATACGCCAAGGCGATCAAAGGCGACGCTCCGGCCATGGACCGCGTGCTCGCGATCATGGATCGCCGCGCCAAGCTCTTGGGTCTCCACCAGGCCCGCCCCGAGGGCGATGCGGGCGCGGGCGGCGCCAAGCAGGCGCTGCTCGACAAGCTCGACGCCATCGCCGAACGCCTGCGGGTTGCGCCCGCAAGCTCGCCGCGAAGCGAAGATTGACGGCTTTCGAGCCGACCTCCGCAACCTCGTTCGTAACGTCGCCGCCGGATCTCGCCGCGCGCTTGGGAGCCTTGCGCCATGACTCAAGACGAACGCGGCGCCGGCCGGCCCTCCTGGTCGCTCTCGGCGCAGAATTACGCCGTCTCATATGGCCAGGCGCAGTTCATG
>DATHCI010000177.1:0-30073 GCA_035319645.1 Methylocystis sp.
CTCGGCGCGCCAGCCGAAGAGGCTCACGCCGCGGTCGGTGAAGCGTTCCGCGAAGAGCACGATCGTGTTGCCCTGCTGCTCATAGGCGCCCCAGAACAGCGCCCCGGGAACGAACAGCAGCGCGAGGCCGAGCAGCGCGAGCCGCAGCGCCGCCGGATCGGACGCCGCGCGCTGCTGCGCGCGCTCCGCGTCTTTCGGCAGGCGCCTGAGGCCAATGAGATAGGTCGCGAGGCCGATCGTCATGCCGACGCCGGCGCTCGCAAATCCGTATCCCCAGCCCACGCGCTCGCCGAGCGAGCCCGCCACGAGCGGAGAGAAGAACGCGCCGATGTTGATACCGACATAGAAGATCGAATAGGCGCGGTCGCGGCGCGCGTCTGCGGGCGCATAAAGCCCGCCGACCTGGGTCACGATGTTCGGCTTGAAGAAGCCGTTGCCGAAGATGAGGAGCAACAGCGCCAGGAGGAAAAGCTCTTCGGACGCCATGACGAAATGCCCGAGGACCATCAGCGCCGCGCCGAGCGCCACCGTGCGCCGCCGCCCGAGCCAACGATCGGCGAGAAGGCCGCCGAAGATCGGCGTCAGATAGACGAGGCCCGTGTAGAGCCCATAGATATGCGACGCGAAAGGCTGCGGCCCGAGCGGCCCGAAGAGACGCTCGAGCGCGCGTTTGAGCGCAGCGAGCCCCGAGACTTGCGACGCATGCTCGGGCAGCAGCAGATAGTCGACCATGTAGAGCACGAGCAGCGCGCGCATCCCGTAATAGGAGAAGCGCTCCCACATCTCGGTCGCGAACAGGAAGGCGAGGCCCTTCGGATGTCCGAGGAAGTCGTCGCCTGCATTAGGGGATTGCTGCGTCACGCGGCCTCTTGGAATTGCGGCGCCTGCGCCTCCAGGCGGCGCGACTCGACGGGATCAAACAACCGAAAGCGCGCCACGTCCACCTTGTTGAAGACGACCAGCGCCTCCTCGACGCCTAGGCGGTCCAGCGCCTCGTCCACCTCCGCGGAAGACGTCTCGTCCCACGCGACGACGCAAAGCGCGAGGTCCGCTTCACGCGCCAGCAGTCGCGCATGCCCGCCGTGCAGCGCCGCAGGGCCGTCGATGACGACGAGATCGAACCACTCCCGACAGACCTGCAATGTCGCCCGCAGCGTCACGCCGCTCATCAGCGCAGCGGTCTGCGTTGTGTCGTCGACGAGACGCCCGCCGAACGGGAGCAGCGTGTAACCCTCGGACGCGCGCTCGATGAAGGCCTGGCGCAGCCCCTCGCCCTGCTCCAAAATGTCGATGAGCCCGAAGCGGCGCTTCGCCAGATCGTCGCGCCCGCAGTCGGCCTCGATGAGCAGAACGCTCGCGCCGCCCTGCGCGAAGTGACGCGCGACGTTGACCGCGATGGTCGTGCGGCCCTCGCCGGCGCGCGCGGAGCTGACGAGGATCGCCCGCGGCTCGCCCTCGTCGATGGCGCTGGCGAGCGCCGCGCAAATGTCGCCGAGCCACGGCGCGAGATCGGGCGTAAACCGCCCCGCCGCTGCTGGCTCCGCCTCGACGAGCAGCGGCGCGAAGCCGGCGACCGTGACGCCGGCGAGCCTTTCCGCGTCCTGGGGCGTCTTGAGGGTGTTGCGCAGCATCTCCCGCGCAAGCGCATAGGCTAGGCCTCCGATCAGACCGAGCGCCGCGCAGCCGGCGGCAAGCAGCGACAGCTTCGGCGAGGTCCTGGCGGGCGGAACTGCGGCCGAGACCAGGCGAATGTCGCTCTGTTCAAGGCTGCCGCTCTCTGTGAGCTCGCGCTGGCGCTTCAGCAGCTCCTCATAAATCGAGCGCTCGGCCTTGGCTTCGCGCTCGAGCTCGTCGAGCCTCGCCATTTGCGGCCCAAGATCGCCGCTCTCTTTCTCCGCCTGCTTCAACGCAGCGGCGAGCTGCGCCTCGCGCTGCTCCGCCTCCAGCGTCTCGGTGCGCGCCGTCGCCAACATACGGGCGAGCTCGGCCCCGATCTGGCGTTTCACGTCGGCGAGCTGCGCCTTGAGACTCAGGACTTCTGGATGGCGCGCGCCGAGCACCGTGGACTCTTCCGCGAACTTCTGCGTAAGGCGCGCGAAGTCCTGCCGCAAGGTGTTGAGCACGGCGGACTGTTTCGAGGGCGCAACATCGTCGTGAGCGCTGTCCTGCGCCTTGCGCAACTGCGCGAAGCGCGCCCGCGCCTCCGCAGTCTTGGCGGCGGCGAGCGCCCACTGCTGATTGAGCTCATAGACGCGCCGCTCCAGCAGCGTCGAGCCCTGACCCGCGTCGGTCACTTTCAGCGTCGCCTTGAGCTCGGCGGCGGCCTCCTCGGCGCGGGCCACGCGCGCGCGCATGTCCGAAAGACGACCCGCTATATCTTGAGCGGCGCTCGAATCGGCGCCCGCACGGATCTTGCTCTGGTCGTCGATGATCTTCTGCGCCGCAGCGTTCGCGAGCTTCGCCGCCTGCTCGGCGGAGGGGGAATTGAAGGTCGCCTCGATGAGCCAGGTGGTTCCGTGACGCGAGACATTGGAGTTGTTGCGCAGCTTCTCGATGGTCGCGTCGCGGATCGCGGCCTCGTTCGCGCCCTTGCCGCGAAAGAACGAGTCTTGCGTCAAATCGTAACGGTCCACCAGCGCGCCCAGAAAAGTCTCCGAACGCGCAATCAACGCGAGGCTTTCGATCGCGTTGCCGTCGGGGCCGATGCCGCCGATCACGCCCGCGCGCTCGGTGACTTTGCTTTCGCGCGGATCGACCATGATCAGCGCAGTCGCCGAATATTTGTCGAAATAAAAGAAGCACGCCGTGAACAGCGCGAGACCGATCGGCGTCCCTGCAAGGGCTATGTGCGTGAGATTGCGGCGCAGGAACAGCAGCGCGCGAGCCGCGGCCTGGGCGAGCGTCGGCGGCGCGCCCGAAAGAGGCTCATTGATCGGTCTTTGCTGTTGCGGGCGCTGCATCAAACCCAATCGTAACTTAAGAAAGGCTCGGCGCGGCCCGCCGCCTTCATCAACCTAAACGATTAACCCTAAGTTATCGTTACTTCCCTGCCTCGCGTCGCGACCGCTCCGAGCTGCGCGTCCTCGCAGCGGCCTGATTTTACGCGCCAAGAGCGCCGCGCTCGGGACAAAAGCGGCGGCCCCGCGCCCGTCGCGACTCGCCGCGCTGGCAAGCTTCTTCCTGCCCGCCCGGCAAAGCGACTGCGGCTGTCTCAAAACAGGACGGCCCGGCGGACTGCACGATCGAGGGAGGGCCGAATGGACACGCTGTCGAGAGCGCAGTCGCTGTCGCGCGTCGAATGGGCCACGGTCGGCGGGGCGCGCGTCGCGCGCCTCGACCTGACGGCTACGGCGCGGCTGATGATGGAGATCGCGCAGGCGCCGTCATTCGATCGGGGCGCGCGAATTCTGACCTCGGTCAACGGCGAGGTTCTGGCGCTCGCGAAGCACGATGCGCGCTTTGCGGCGTTGATCGCCGGCGCCGATCTCGTCAGCGCCGACGGACAAGCGATGGTCTTCGCTTCGCAGCTACTGTCCCGCAGCCCTCTGCCCGAGCGCGTCGCGACCACCGACCTCTATCCCCTCGTCGCCGCGATGGCGCAGGAAGAGAGCGTCAGCTTCTATCTTCTCGGCGCAAGAGAGCCGGTCAACCGTGCTGCCTTCGAGGCGACGCGCCGCAGTTTCCCGCGGCTCGACATTCGCGGCCGCTCACACGGCTATCTCACCGGCGCGGCGCTGGAGGCCAAGCTCGACGAGATCAACGACCTCGCGCCTGACATTCTCTGGCTCGGCCTCGGCGTGCCGCGCGAGCAGGAATTCGCCTGGCGGCATGCGCCGCGACTATCGAACGTCAAGATGATCAAGACGTCCGGGGGCTTGTTCGACTTCGTGGCTGGCGCCGCGCCGCGCGCCCCGCTCTGGATGCAACAGGCGGGGCTCGAATGGCTGTTCCGCGTCGCCCGTGAGCCGCGCCGGCTCGCGAGGCGCTATGTCACAACCAATCCGGTGGCGCTGGCCCTGCTCGTGCTCGAGACAAGATGACGGACGCGGACATCGCCGAGGCGGGCTGCTATCGCGACGCCGGCGGACTGATCGGAAAGCTGCGGCGGCTGGCCTTCGCGGCGCCGATGCTCGCGCTGGCGGACCAGGCCGTCGTGAGCGGGGCGAGCTTCTGCACGACCGTCATGGTCGGACGCTGGTCCAGCCCCGGCGAGCTCGGCGTCTACGCCCTCGCCACATCGATCATGATCTCCTGCGTCGCGATCCAGGACGCGCTGATCTCCCTGCCCTACGCAATTCTGCGGCATGAGCGGGGCGATGCGGCCGCCGAGCACGCAGGCAGCTCGCTCCTGCACAACACGGTCTTTTCCGCTCTGTGCTCGCTCGCCGTCGCGCTTTGCGCCGCGCTGCTCGACGCGAGCGGCAAAGCGGATCAATTCGTCGCCGTGCTCGCGGCGCTCGCCTTGGCGGCCCCTTTCTCGCTTTTGCGCGAGTTCGCGCGGCGCCACGCCTTTGCGCAGCTCAACGCGCCGCGCGCGCTGGCGCTCGATTGCGCCGTCGCGGTGCTACAGATCGCCGGACTGTGCCTGCTCGGCGCCGCGGGGCGCATGTCCGCGTCCGCCGCGCTTCTCGTCGTCGGCGCCGCCTGCGGCCCGGCTGCGCTCGCCTGGGCTTACGCCTCGCGCCAGGAGATCGCTGTCAACCTCCACGCCGCCAGGGCGGCGCTCGCAGCAAACTTGCGGCTCGGGCGCTGGCTCTTCGCGAGCCAAGCCGTCGTGCAGATCCAGACCTTCTCGACCTCCTGGCTGACCCTGGCGCTGCTCGGCGTCGACGCCGCCGGCGTGCTTGCGGCGGCGACGAGCGTCGTCGCCGCGGCCAATCCCTTCATCGCCGGCCTCAACAATTTTTTGACGCCGCGCGCGGTCCTGATTTGGAACAGCAATGGCTTGGCCAGGCTCCTGCGCCAGACGATTCTCGATGCGGCGCTGCTCGCCGGCGTCGTCGGCATGTTCTGCGTCGCCGCCGGCGTTGCGGGCGAAGACGTCGTGCGGCTGCTGTTTCATGGCGGGTCGTTCGAAGGCCAGGGGAGGCTCGTCTTGCTGCTGACCTTCGCCCTGCTCGCGGCGGTGGTCGGCGCGCCCGCCGCCAATGCGCTGGCCGCCATGCAGCGTCCGAACGCGATTTTCGGCGCGAGCGTCGCGGGCGCCGCCACGACGATCCTTCTTGTCTCGACCCTGATCCTGAAGTTCGGCCTCATCGGCGCGGCCTGGGGCTGGCTCGCCGGGAATCTCGCAGGATCGGTCGCGCGGTGGATCGTCTTCGGAAGGCTGACGGAGCGCGGAAAGTCGAATTAGCTTCGGCGACGCATCAACAGGCCGATACCCGAAACGGGCAAGTGGCTTGCGTGCGTCGTCGGAGGCTATTTCGCCTACCACGCCGTGCCGAAAAATGCTCCGGCGCCGGCGGCATTCCGGCATCACGTGAGCATCTTCTGGCATCGGCAGCTATAGCGCAGCAGCCAGCGGCCGCACGTGCTCCGGACACGGATGGCGAAATTGGTCGACGAATATCTCCCCAAGCCGCGCATGCTTCATCCATGGCCCAGCGTCCGCTTCGCCGCCAGACACCCGAGGTCGCAGCCGTATGCGGGAATCCCGCACGTACGGATCTGTCCGGGGGGCGCTCAGATTTTTGCGTCTCATCGGC
Organism: Methylocystis sp.; assembly: GCA_035319645.1. GTDB lineage: Bacteria > Pseudomonadota > Alphaproteobacteria > Rhizobiales > Beijerinckiaceae > Methylocystis. The sequence continues at coordinate 5,706 of DATHCI010000177.1, forward strand.
GGGCTTCGGCTTCTGACCGCGCCGGCGCGGCTTTAGCTGGCGCCCGAGCGGACGCTCGGCGCTCTCGATAAACTCCTCCGACGCCAATGACGACACTCCTCAAAAATCAGTAAGTCGAGCCGCCTGAGCGCACAACTTTGGTTCACGCCCCGGCGCTTGCCTTGCACGCCGCAAATCGACGATAAGGCGCGAAGAATTTGGTAGTCGCGAGGGGCCGGGGAGCCGGGGCGCTGCCGCGACCGTGGTCGAACGGCGGCGGCAGCATCGCATTCGGAGCTGAACGCATGGCGGGTTTCTCCAGCGGAGCCGACGCCGCGCCGCTACCTGGCGCGCGCGTGCTCGTCGTCGCGGCGCAGTTCAACGAGGAGATCGTCGCGCTGCTGCGTCAAGGCGCGCTCGCCGCGCTTGAAAAAACGCAAGCGCAGGCGCATCTCATCGAAGTTCCGGGCGCCCTGGAAATAGCGGTGGGCATGGCCATCGCGCTCGATCTCGCGCAAGAGGCGGGCAAGCCCTATGACGGCGCGGTCGCGCTCGGCTGCGTGATCCGCGGAGAGACCTATCACTTCGAGATCGTGGCCAATGAGAGCGCGCGCGCGCTCAGCGATCTCGCCCTCGCGCGGCGCCTGCCGCTCGGCAATGGGATTCTCACGGTCGAGAACGAAAAGCAGGCGCGCGTCCGCGCGGATCCTGCGCTGGGAGACAAGGGCGCAGACGCCGCGCGAGCGGCGCTGGCCCTGATCCGGCTGAAACGCGAACTGGAGATTTAAGGCTTGGGGATCGAACATCGTTCCAATGCGCGGCTCGCGGTCGTTCAGGCGCTCTACCAGATGGAGGTCGCCGGCAAGGGCCTGAACGACATTTTCGCCGAGTTCGAGACGCATTGGATCGGGCGCGAGATCGAGGGCGCACAATACAAGCCCGCCGAGGTCGGCTTTTTCCGCGAGATCCTTACGGGCGTGCTCGAGGAGCAGGTCCGGCTCGACCGCGAGGTCGACACGGCGCTCCAGGGCGGCTGGCCCCTGGCGCGGCTCGAGACCGTCATGCGCGCGATCCTGCGCGCCGGGGCCTATGAGCTGCTGCGGCGCAAGGACATCCCGGCGAAGGTCGTCATCAAGGAGTACGTCGACGTCGCCGGCGCCTTTTTCGGCGCGACCGAGAGCGGCATGATCAACGCGGTGCTCGATCGCCTCGCCCGCGAGTTGCGCGCGAAGGAAATCGCAAGCAGCTGATGTCCTTCGGCCGGCTGTCGCCGCGAGCGTCGCAGGCTAGCCACGGCGGCGAAATTGTTGTATGCGCGCGCTTCGCTTTTTCGCGGCGTCCCGGAGAACCCCGGCGGCGGCGCGCCTTGGGGAAAGACACGCAGATGGCCGTTCCGAAAAGAAAAACCTCGCCGATGAAGCGGGGCTTCCGCCGCTCCGCCGACGCGCTCGCCGCGCCGACCTATGTCGAGGACAAGGATTCCGGCGAGCTGCGCCGCCCGCATCACATCGATCTGAAGACCGGCATGTATCGCGGTCGCCAGGTCTTGAAGGTCAAGTCGCAGGAGGCTTGACCCACGAGCTCAGCGCCCGTTCTGCGCAAAGGCGAGAACCGGCAACAGGATCGCGCGCGGCGTCGCCCGCACGAGCGCCAGCACGATCCGGTTCAGCAGTCCAGGAACGACGACCCGCCGTCCCCCCATGAGCCCCGCATAGCCCTGCCTCGCGACTTCGGCGGCGGGGAGCAGCGCCGGCGTGATCGCCGCCGCCGGCCCCTGGAACTTCAGCCCTGCTCGCGCCTGGAACCCGGTCAGCACCGGCCCCGGACACAGGCAGGAGACTTTGACGCCATGCGGCGCCATCTCCTGCGCCAGCGCCTCGCTGAACGACAGGACATAGGCCTTGCTCGCATAATAGACGGCGAAATTTGGTCCTGGCGCGAAGGATGCGACCGAGGCGACATTGAGCACGCCGCCGCTTGCGGCGACGATCTGAGGCAAAAAACGCAGGGTCAGGGCGGTCAGCGCGCGCACGTTGAGATCGACCATGGCGACCTGCTCTGCGGCGTCGAGCGCGAGCATTGGCCCGAGCAGGCCGAAGCCGGCGTTGTTGACGAGCGTTTCGACCGAGAGACCCGCCGCGGCGACCGCCTGCGCCAGATTTTCTGCGGCGTCCGGCGCGCAGAGGTCCAGCGCCACGACGAGCGGCTTTGGCGCGCCGGCAGCGGCTATTTCTGCGCTCAGGGATTCCAGCAGTTCGCGCCGGCGCGCGACGAGCACCGTCTCGCGCCCTTCGGCGGCAAAGACGCGCGCGAGCTCAGCGCCAATGCCCTCGGATGCGCCGGTGACGACGACCGCTGGGCGAAGCTCAACCCTATCCATTCGATGGTCTCAGCTGTTTCGGAAGACGAAGGTCGGACGGCGACTCAGATTCGCGACTCCCCGCCGGAGCCCAGTTCGGGCGCACCGCTCACGCCGAGCAGATCGGCGATGCGTTTGACAACATTTTCCTCGAACTCGTGGATCTCCCCATCCGCAGACGCCATCTCCCAGAGCATCGCGACGACTTGACGACGCTCCGCTTCGCTCAGCTTGCGCTTGAGGACGCTCGTGAAGCGCTGGAGATCGACGGCGTCATGCTCGCTTTCGGCCGCCAGTCGGATCAGCTCGCGCGCCTGCGCCCCGCCGAGGCCGAATCGCGCTTCGACGATCGCCTGCAGGCGCGAGCGCTCCCCTGGGTCGAAATCGCCGTCGACCTCGGCGATATGGACGAGCAGCGCGACCGCGGCGAGACGAAAGTCATTCGCTTCGAAATTCGTCGGCGCGGAAGCCTCGCCCGAGAGGCCCGTGAGGAAGCTCCTGAGGGATTCGAACATGTCGCTTTCCCCGTCGCGCAGAACGCGCAAAGGCTCGGTGCGCGGACTTACGCGATCCGCGCAAGCGGCTCAAGCGCGGCGCAGACACAAAAAAAGCCCGGCACGCGCGCGCCGGGCGGTAGGGAGCCGTGACCATCGAAAGGCGGGAGGAACCTTGGGAGCCACAACGAAATTCTTATAGCCCATTCGGCGCGCCGCGTCCTGCACTTAATTTAATGAGACTCCTTGAAAAAAACCCAATTTTGAGATTTTAGCACGGTCCATGATTCGGTCGGCGCGCCATATCGCACGTCCATCAGTCACTTGCGGCTTCGCAGGGCGTCAAGAAAGCCATTGTGACCCAATTGTCACACTCCCCGAAAAAACTGTTGAATGATCTCTGGCTTCGGCGCAGCTCAAGGCTCGAGCACCATCGCGCCGCTGGTCTTGCGTGATTCGAGCGCCGCGTGGACCGCAGCGGCCTGATCGAGAGGGAATCGCTGCGGCGATTCGAAACGAACGAAGCCCTGCTCCGCGGCGGCTATCAAGTCCGCGAACATTTCCTCGTAGACGCGACGATCGGCGATGTGCGTAAAGAGAGACGGCCGCGCCGCATAGAGTGACCCTTTCTGCGCCAGCAGACCAAGATCGAAGGGCGGAATCGGCCCCGAAGCCTGGCCAAAGCTCACGAAAAAGCCGAACGGCGCGAGACAGTCCAGAGAAGCGGGGAAAGTCGCGGCGCCGACCCCATCATAGACCACATGACAGAGCTCCCCCTTGGTGATCTCGCGCACGCGCGCCGGAAAGTCCTCGTCGCGATAGAGGATCGTCGCGTGCGCGCCAGCCGCGCGGGCGATCTCCGCCTTGGCCGGGCTTCCGACCGTGGCGATGACGAAGGCCCCGAGCGCGCGCGCCCAACTGCAGAGCAGCTGGCCGGTTCCGCCCGCTCCCGCATGCACGAGCACGCGATGCCCCTCACCGACTCGAAACGTCCGCCGCAGCAGATATTGCGCAGTGAGGCCCTTGAGCATCATCGTTGCGCCGGCTTCAAAGGAGAAAGCGTCCGGGAGCTTGACGAGCGCGCTGGCGGCGACGTTGCGCGCCGCGCAATAGGCGCCGATCGGCCCGACATAGGCTACGCGATCGCCGGCCTTGAAGTCTGTGACGCTCGCGCCGACGGCGACCACCTCCCCTGCTCCTTCATGGCCCGGGACGAGCGGAAACTGAGCCGGATAGAGGCCTCGACGCCTGTAGACGTCGATGAAATTAACGCCGACGGCGCGATGCCGGACCTGGACTTCTCCCGCCCCCGGCGGCAGCAGCTCGACCTCGGCGGGCTCCAGAACCTCGGGGCCGCCGGGCCCTCGCGCTAAAATAATCTTGACCATCGGTTTTCTTCACCTTTCCGGCGGCGCGCGGGCGCGGCGACACGCCCTCTCGCGCCTCGCCCGCCCGACGGCTATATACGCGGCGGGGAGGCCAAAGGCCATGACACAGGCAAGCTTGGGCGCGGCCCGAACAGATCCACAAATCCTCGTCGCCGGCGCCGGCGCGACCGGAATAGCGGCCGCTCTGGCCCTGTCTCGCGGAGGGTTCCGAGTCGTCCTCGCAGGGCGCAGCCCCCCGCCGCTGCCCGGTCGCACAGTCGCCCTGTTCGAAGGCTCGCTGCGCTTCCTCGCTGCGGTCGGCGCCCTGAACAAGATCAAGGAAAAGGCCTGCCCGATCGAAGCGATCGAGATGATCGACGACACGGGCCAGCTGCTGCCGACGCCGGATCTCAAGCTGCGCGCCAGCGAGATCGGGCTCAAAGCGCTCGGAATCAACATCTCCAACGACGATCTCGTCGCTGTGCTGCGCGACCTCATCGCCGAGAGGAGCGACTTTGAGGTCGTCGAGGGCGACATAGCCGACTACGTCTTTGACGGCGCCGGCGCCGTTGCGACCTTCAAGGATGGACGGACGATCACTGCCGATTTTGTCGTCGCGGCCGACGGCAAGCAGAGTCGCGCCCGTGACATGGCCGGCATCGACACGAGAGAGTGGAGCTATCCGCAGGTCGCTCTCACCGCCGTGCTCGCTCACGAAGACCCGCATCGCAATGTCTCGGTCGAGCATCACACGCGCTCGGGCCCCTTCACGCTGGTGCCGCTGCCGCCCGGCCCGTCGGCCCCGCACCGTTCGAGCCTCGTGTGGCTGATGAGCCTCGCCGACGCAAAACGGCGGCTTTCGCGCCCGCGCGAGGAGCTGGCCTATGAGCTCCAGGACCGCTCGCACGGGCGCTTCGGCGCGATCCGCATCGAAAGCGACATCGGCCAATTTCGCATGGGCGGTCTACAGGTCACCCGCCACGCCCAGGGGCGGATCGCCCTCGTCGGCGAGACCTGCCACGCGTTCCCGCCAATTGGCGCACAGGGACTGAACCTCAGCCTGCGCGACGTCGCGGATCTCGAGGAATGTCTTGCGGGCGTCGACCTGCGCAAGGCGCGCTCCCTCGCCTCGGCGCTCGCGCGCTATGACCGACGCCGGCGCGCCGATATCGGTTTCCGCACGCTCGGCGTCGACATTTTGAACCGCTCCTTGATCCTGCCCTATCTGCCCGTGGATCTGTTGCGCGGCGCGAGCTTCATCGCCATGAACGCGCTCGGGCCGTTGCGACGCGCGGTGATCCGCGAGGGCGTCACGCCGCATCTGCTGCTGCCGCGGCTCATGCGCGCATAAAAAAACTCCGCGTCCTTCCCACGCGGAGTCGCCGCAGACCGGCAGTCGGCACGATACGATTGCATGTGCACGGATCGAGAGGCTTCAGGCTTTCGCATCGACCGGGGACGCCGAGACGGATTTGCCCGAAGCACGCGGTACGCAACGCGGACGCTACGAGACTAGTGCGCGCCCCCGCCCGCTTCGCGGACAGGGAGTGCGATTGTGCGGCTGGGAAGCAGACGCCCGTCAGCGGCGGCCGCGCCCTCTTCCCGTTCCGCATTTGCGCGGCGAGGCTCGCGCTGACGACCTCCATGCTTGGACGTCGCTTCTTGCGCCCGCCGATGCTCTCTCGTACCCTGTTTGTGTGTAGCTATTTTGCAATTCTCGTGAATGAACGTCCGTGATTCGCCACGCCAATTGTGATCGCAGGGTGACCGTCCCATGAAGAAAGCGACACGGGGCCGCGGGGGTTGAAAATGGCGGGGTTTCAGATGAATGCTTGAGCCCTTCGGGCGCAAAAACCTCGGTGATCCTCCCCCTTTGACGTCCGACCCCGCCGGCTTCGCCGCTCATCGTCCGCCTCTTGCAAGCGCGTCTGAAGCGCCCGATGTTCTGGAGCGGACGGAGACTGCCTTTCGAGGAGCTCGAGCGCGTGATGACGAACCTTCCTGTGGCCCTGAGGAGCATGCGCGCCGCTGACGCGGCCGCGCTCGAAGCCGCGGTAGAGGCGTTGGAGCGGACGAGCTTCGCTCAGCGCATCACCAAGATTGTCGGGCGGCGCGTGGATCTCGCCGGACGCCTTCTGCCCGAAAAATTCCAGCGCGCCGGAACGATCGCGGCGCATCGCGCGCTGCATGGCGCTCTGCGCGTCGCCCTGCTCAGCCTTCGCGGCAAAGCGATCAACACGCGCAACGGCCACAAAAGGCTCGCGATGGCTTCGGGCGCGCTGGGCGGCGCCATGGGGCTCGCGGGACTGCCGCTCGAGCTGCCGCTTTCGACCACGATCATGCTGCGCGCGATCGCCGACATCGCCCGCAGCGAGGGCGAGGATCTGAGCGACGCCGCGAGCGCCATGGCGTGCCTGGAGGTGTTCGCGCTCGGCGGCCACGGGGAAGACGGCCGCGTCATGGAGGGCGGCTATATCGCGATTCGCGGCCTGCTCGCGAAATCTGTCTCTGACGCCGCGAGCTATCTCTCCGCGGGCGGCGCCGTGGTGGGCGCGGCGCCTGCGCTGGCGCGGCTCGTCTCCGTCATCTCGTCGCGTTTCGGCGTCCTCGTCACGCAGAAAACCGCTGCTCAGGCCGCGCCGCTGATCGGCGCCGTGAGCGGCGCGCTCGTCAACCTGGCTTTCACCGAGCATTTTCAGACCTTGGCGCGCGGTCACTTCGCGGTGCGACGGCTCGAGCGCGAATACGGCGTTCACGAGGTGCGCGCCGAATATGCGCGGATTGCCCGCGCCGCAGGCTATTGGCCTCCGTCCGCCTAGTGGATTGCGTCAACTAAACAGATGGGTTTTCGGGCGAGCCTCCAGGCTCGCATCGCCGCCCTCAAATTGGCTGACGCAAGACATCAGGCGCGAGGAAATCCCTGTTCCATTGTGGCGCGCTCGCGTGGCAGAAGAGTTGCTGGCGCCCCCCGGACGCGCGTTGCGCGCTGGCCCTGGGGACTGCACATGACGTCGATTGGTTCGATTTTGGAACAACACAAAGGTTACGGTCCCGGTTTTCACTATATGCGCGTCGCGTTGGCCATCCTGGTCGTCGCGTGGCATGCGCATTATGCCTATGCGGGCGCAGCGCCCGACAGCATCAATCTCGAGAAAACCTGGATCCTCTGGTTTGCGGGCTACGCCGTCCTTGTGATGTTCTTCATTCTCGGCGGCTTCCTCATCGCGGGCAGCCTCGTCCGCCTGAGCCTGAAGGATTACACGATCAACCGCTGCCTGCGCATCATGCCGGCGCTCGTCGTCGAGGTCGTGCTGTCAGTGTTCATTCTCGGTCCATTGTTTACAGTCCTGCCGCTTACGGAATATTTCGGCGACTATCACACCTACCTCTATTTCACGAACGTCATCGGCCTCGTGAACTACTTTCTCCCCGGCGTATTCGCCCACAACCCCGCCCCCGAGGTCAACAACTCCCTGTGGACCATTCCCTTCGAATATCTCGGCTACGCGGTGACGGGTTCCTTCGCGATCCTCGGTTTCACGCGCCGTCCCGCCCTGATCCTGGCGAGCGCGGCGGGGGTTGTTGCGATCGGGCTCGTCTTGCTCGGTTCGGGCGTTGCGGCGCCCGAGCAGTTCCTCCCTTCGCCCTCTGCCGCCGCCGCGCCCGGCGCAAAGGTCGCCGCGCTGTTCCTCGGACGCGGCGCGCGGCTCATCGTCGCCTTCATGCTCGGGGTCGCCGCCTATTTCTACCGCGACCAAATTCCCTACGATCGGCGGCTCTTCCTGGCCGCGACTTCACTGTGCGTCCTCATCGCGGCGCTCGGACCCGCGCCATGGCTGAACGTCCCAGCGCTCAACGCGATCGCCTGCCCGGCCCTGGTCTACGTCACCCTCTATATCGGCGTTTCCGAAATGCCGCGCTTGCCGCTGTTCTGGCGCGGCGACTATTCTTACGGCGTCTATCTCTATGGCTTCCCTATCCAGCAGGCCGTGCGGACGCTGCTGCCGAGTTCCGACGCCTCGACGCATTTCATCGTCGCCATCGGTCCGATCCTGCTGCTCGCGATTCTGTCATGGCACTTTGTGGAAGAGCCGATCCTCAAGGCGAGGCGGCGCTTCTCGCTGCTCGGCCGGCAGAGCGAAGCGGCGGCCGCCTCAAAGTCGACTAGAGCGATGGTCGAGACGCGCCGGCGAACGGCCTGAGCAAGCGCCCGCGCGAAGACATTTCGCGGGTCTTCGCACGCCGGCTTGAGACGCACCCGCGAATGTTGCTATTGCTGCGGCGCTTTCGAGGAGCCCCCGCATGCTCGCCGCCGCCACCGACTCGTTGCGTCAGATCCTCACGCCGCCCTTTCGCGCCGTGCTTTACAAGAGCCTCGGGCTGACGCTGCTGCTGCTCCTGCTCGCCTGGGCTGGACTGGACAAGCTGGCGCTCAGCGTGGTCGTCGTGGATCATCCGCTGCTCCATAGCGTGCTCGCCTTCGCGACGGGCGCCGGGCTCATCGTCCTGCTCGCCTTTCTGATCGGGCCCATCTCGATTCTCGTCGCGGGATTCTTCGTCGACGACCTCGCCGCGATCGTCGAGCGCGGCGTCTATGCGGGGCGCGTCGGAACGCCGGCGCCCGCGGCGCAGGCGATGACGATGGCGCTACGCTTCTCGCTGGTCTCGCTCGGCGTCAATCTCATTGCGCTGCTGCTGCTGCTCGTGCCCGGGGTCAATATCGTCGCCTTCTTTCTGGCCAACGCCTATCTCTTCGGGCGCGAATATTTTGTGCTTGCCGCGACGCGCTTCCGCTCCCGCCGCGACGCCGAGGATCTGCGCGCGCACAACAGCTTCCTGATCTTCATCGCAGGCCTCTTCATCGCCGTCTTCGTCGCGACGCCGGGGCTCAATCTGCTGACGCCGCTGTTCGCGACGGCCTTCATGGTGCGCGTCCACAAGCTGCTGTCGCCGGACCTCGCCCGCGCCTGACCCCGCCGCCGCGAGACGCGACGGTCGCGACCTTCAACGGGTAGGATCTGGCCGCGTCCCGCCGGGCGACCAGCGGGGCTCGCAATTTCGCACACTGCAACCATCTTGAGCGAGGAAGCTTGCGCGGCCTCGCGCGAAAGCTTCGTTCCAAACTGATAGCCAGGATTCAGGAGCACCGATGTCCCACGCCCGACATATCGTCTTCGTCCACGGCCTGCTCGGCTGGGGGCGGCAGGACTTTTGGGGCCTGGCGCCCTACTGGGGCGAGGCGCTCTCCTGTTTCGGGCCGCAGCTCGCGCCGCACGAGGCCAAATGCGGCCCCCTCTCCTCGCTGCATGACCGCGCCTGCGAGATCTTCGCGCAGATCAAAGGCGCCCGCGTCGACTATGGCGCCGAGCATAGCGAGGCCTGCGGCCATGCGCGCTTCTCGCGCGACTATGCCGGACGCGGCTTCGTCCCCGGCTGGTCGGCGAAGAGCCCGGTGATCCTCGTCGGCCACAGCGCCGGCGCCCCGACCTGCCTCAAGCTGCAAAGCCTGCTCGCAGAGGACTTTTGGGGCGTGGGCTCCTCGGCGGATTGGATCGAGGCCGTCGTTTCGATCGCAGGCGCGCTCAACGGCTCGCTGCTGGCTTATCAAGTCTGCGACGATGCGAGCGGTCGCGTCAGTGAAAGGCTCAGCGAGCCGGTCGCCTCGACGCTCGCCGTCGCCGCCAGACTGCTCGACGACGGCAATCGGGTCTTTGACCTCCATCTCGATCACTGGCGCGAGGAGGAACGAGGCTCGCTCAACGCCGCGAGCTTCGTGCGCGGCGCCGACAATCTCGCCTGCGACTCGACTTTGCACGGCGCGCGCCGGGCCAATGAAAAGCTCCTGACCAGCCCGGACACCTATTATTTTTCCTTCGTGACCTGCGCGACGCACGCGGAGGGCGACGCGCAGGCGGTCGACCGCGGCATGGCGCTCAAGCTGCGCGCGGGCGCGCGCTATCAGGCGCAGCGCGCCGATTTCAAGGCGCCGCCGCTCGACGGCTGGGGCGACGGAGACCTCGCGATCGCACGCTGGCGCGCCAATGACGGCGCGATCAGCGCCGTGTCGCAGCGCTTTCCGCTCGGCCATCCCGTCGGGGGCGAAGGCGTCTTCGGACGCGAGGCGCTCTCGCCCGGCCGCTGGTATTACGAGAACATCGCCGACGCGATGGGCGTGAGCTTCGACCATCTCGATCCCGTCCATGGCGGAAAATGGAAGGCGTCGCGCGCGACGCGACAGGCGCACCGGGAACTCTATCGCAGACTGGATGAGCTGCTGGCGCGGTTGTGAGTATCTGGTTCAGTGCAAAAACAGTTTGAGCGCGAACGCCGACAAAAGCGCGAGCGCGAACCCCGTCATCCACTTGAGAACGAGCAAATCTCCCTTGACGAGCGCGAGTTCGGCCTCGATCTTGCCGAAACGGCTCTCACGAATGGTCAACGCCGACGCCGCGCTCCGCGCCTTTTCCGCCGGCGGCGACAAGGCGTCATAGATTTCGGAGATCAGAAGACTCATGGGACAGGCGTCCGTTCCGCTCCAATGGCAAGATGGACTGAAGGGGTTCAATTTTCAATTGCTTCAGCCGATCGAGGCTTGGAATCGGCCCTGAGATCATTGGCGTAAGAGGCCTATCCGATGAGACCCGCCTCGTTTTGCTGGATGCGCCGCTTCAGCAATCGACCGACGAGCTCGTCGACAGACCTTGAGCCTCGGCGCGAGGCGCGAGAAAGTCGAAGACTTCTGGTTCGAGACGCACCGGCGAAACCAGCCGCGCGCCGGGTCAGAAGAATTGCCCCGCGTAGCATACGAGAAGTCGTATTCATCCTTCATCGCTTTTTCGAATATAGAAAGGGGCGGACGGCCGCCCCCTCCATCTTTGAGTTGATCGCTGTTCTGATCAGTACGAATAGTACATGTCGAACTCGACCGGGTGCGGCGTCATTTCGAACCGGTACACGTCCTGATACTTCAGGTCGATGTAGCTATCGATGAAGTCCGGGCTGAACACGTCGCCCTTGGTCAGGAACTCGTGGTCGGCCTTGAGGCTGTCGAGCGCCTCGCGCAAGGAGCCAGAGACCGTCGGGATCGCCTTCAGCTCTTCCGGCGGCAGGTCATAGAGGTCCTTGTCGGCCGGCTGGCCCGGATCGATCTTGTTGGCGATGCCGTCGAGGCCCGCCAACAGCATCGCGGCGAAAGCGAGATACGGATTCGCCGCCGGATCGGGGAAACGGACCTCGACGCGCTTGGCCTTCGGGCTCGTCACATAGGGAATGCGGCAGGAGGCCGAGCGGTTGCGCGAGGAATAGGCGAGCAGCACCGGCGCCTCGAAGCCCGGGACCAGACGCTTGTAAGAGTTGGTCGTCGGATTGGTGAAGGCGTTAAGCGCCTTGGCGTGCTTGATGATCCCGCCGATGTACCAAAGGCATTCCTGCGAGAGCCCGGCGTATTTGTCGCCCGCGAAGACCGGCTTGTCTCCGCTCCAGATCGACTGATGCACATGCATGCCCGAGCCGTTGTCTCCATAGACCGGCTTCGGCATGAAGGTTGCTGTCTTGCCGTAGGAGTTCGCCACCTGCTGAATCGCATATTTGTAAATCTGCAGGTGGTCGGCGATCCTCGTCAGCGTGTTGAATTTTAAGCCGAGCTCGTGCTGAGCGGCCGCGACCTCATGATGGTGCTTCTCGACCGAGGCGCCCATCGCGGCCATCGCCGCGAGCATCTCGCCGCGCATGTCCTGGGCCGAGTCGACCGGCGGCACCGGGAAATAGCCGCCCTTGGTGCGCACCCGGTGGCCGAGGTTGCCGCCCTCATAGGCCGTGCCCGAATTGCTCGGGAGCTCCGTGCTGTCGAGCGTGAAGCCGGTGTTGTAGGGTTCGGCCGAGAAGCGCACGTCGTCGAAGACGAAGAACTCGGCCTCGGGGCCGAAATAGGCGCGGTCGCCGATGCCCGTGGACTTCAAATATTCCTCGGCCTTGCGCGCGATGCCGCGGGGGTCGCGGTTGTAGCGCTGGCCGGTCGTCGGCTCGACGACGTCGCAGGTCAGGACCAGCGTCGAGGCGGCGAAGAACGGGTCCGTCGTCGCGGACGTGAGATCCGGGATCAGCGTCATGTCGGACTCATTGATCGCCTTCCAGCCGGCGATCGACGAGCCGTCGAAGGCGATGCCCGCTGTCAGCGCGTCAGCATCGATGATCGACACGTCGAAAGTGACGTGTTGCCACTTGCCGCGCGGGTCGGTGAAACGGAAGTCGACATATTTTATGTCGTTGTCCTTGATCTGCTTGATTACGTCGTTAGCCGTCGTCATCTGTGTCAGCCCTCCTCTCAAGGTTTTTCTTGGTTTTTCGCGCCGCGGACGAACTTCTAGCCTCTAGATCGCGTCGACGCCGGTTTCGCCGGTGCGGATGCGGATCGCGCTCTCGACATTGGAGACGAAGATCTTGCCGTCGCCAATGCGCCCCGTCTGCGCCGCCTTGCGGATCGCCTCGACCGCCCGCTGCACGGCGTCGTCTCCGAGCACGATCTCGATTTTCACTTTTGGCAGGAAATCGACGACATATTCGGCGCCGCGATAGAGCTCGGTGTGACCTTTCTGGCGGCCAAAGCCCTTCGCCTCGGTGACCGTGATGCCCTGCAGACCGATCGCCTGCAACGCCTCTTTCACCTCATCGAGCTTGAAGGGCTTGATGATCGCCTCGACCTTTTTCATCCACCTCGCCCCGCGCGTTCGTCTCAGGCTCGCGCCGCTCCAGCCCATAGGGACTCGGGGCTCATAGCATCTGGCGCAAGGTCACGCCATCGGTAAAATCCATTGCTCAAACATAGGGCGCCGAAGATCTGGAGCTCCCGCTGGCTCTTGGCCTCCTCCGCGCTGACGCCCTCATGATTGGGCCGGTGGCGAGACAAGTGTCGAGATGCTCCTCGACGATCTGGCGCGCAATCTCTCGGCGCTATGTCGCTGCTTTGGGCGCAAGCCCGTCTCAGGCGTCGCCGGTCGCGACGGGCAGGTCGTCGCGCGCGCCCCATTCCGACCAGGAGCCGTCATAGACGGGCGCCGCGCCATGTCCGGCGGCGGCTAGAGCCAGACTGAATATTGCTGCGGTGAGACCCGAGCCGCAGCTCGCGATGACCGGACGCTCTGGATCGACGCCTGCGGATGCGAATTCGGCTTCGAGTTGCGACGGCTGCTTGAGGCGACCGTCTTCGATGAGGCGTCCAAACGGCAGGTTGCGCGCGCCGGGCATGTGTCCCGAGCGCAGGCCGGGCCTTGGCTCGGCAGCTTCGCCGCGGAAGCGCTCCGCCGAGCGCATGTCGACGACAGCGGCGGATTTCGTCTCGAGCGCCTTCAGGACGTCCCCCGCGTCAGCCACGAGCCGGTGGTCGAGGCGCGGGGTCAGATGGACTCTGGCGCGCGGCGGAACGCTCGTGCGCAATTCGCGCCCCTCTTCGATCCATCGCGGAAGGCCGCCCTCGAGGATCGCAACGTCCGTGATTCCGAAGGCGAGGAACGTCCACCACAGGCGAGGCGCGGAGAACAGGCCGAGGCTGTCATAGATCACGGCGCGCATGCCGTCGCCGAAGCCGAGCTCGCCGACGGCGTTCGCAAACGAGAGCGGGTCGGGGAGCATGTGCGGCAGCGTCGTCTTGTGGTCCGCAACAGCGTCGATGTCGAAGAACACGGCGCCGGGAATGTGGCCGGCAAGATATTCGGCGCGCGCGTCGCGGCCGGACGCCGGCATATGCCAGGAGGCGTCGAAGACGACGAGATCTGGCTGGTCGAGGCGGTCGGCGAGCTCCTGAGTGGAAACGAACAGCCTTTGCGGATCGACGGAAATTTGCGACATTTCCTGGCCTTCGACGTTCGGGAGCAGTTCGCGAGTTGCTTCCATAGGGATTGTCGCCACAATAGGCAAATCCGAATCGCCCGTGAAACCGCGCGGCCTCGAAAGGGCGCATCATGCTCGACATTCCCGGAAAAGCCTGCGGCGAGTGCTCCTTTTGCTGCAAGGTGCTGGAAATCGAGGAGTTCCCGAAAAAGGTCGGGGTCCTTTGCCAACACTGCCGTCCGCAGGGCGGGTGCAGCGTCTACGCGACGCGGGAGCAGATTTGCCGGGACTATGTGTGCGACTGGAAGGAAGACCGTGGACTCTCTCCGCAATTTCGTCCGGATCGCATCGGGGTGATCCTCATGGAGGATCCCGATAGCGACGAGTATCACGCCGTATGCGACCCGGAAAAGCCCTTTTCCTGGCGCAATCCGCTGATATTCCGTCATCTCGTGACTCTCGCGAAAGAGGGCCGCATGGTCGTCGCGAAAGCGGGTCTGCGCTCCTGGCGCATCTACGCCAATGGAACGTCGCAGGAGGCGGCGTGAGCGGGCCAGGCGGGCGACAGTTGCTTGGCCGGAGAGAGACCAGGGATTTGATCGATCGAATGAGCCCTCGCGCCCGACCCCGCTTTCTGACCGCAACTGCAGCTCTCCAGGCTGCATGCGTCGCGCTCGGAATGGTCTCGTCTTCGCCCTCCTGCGCCGAGTCGCTCAAGGCTCAATATTCGCTGAGTCTGCTGGGACTGTCCTTCGGCACCGCATATGCCTCGGGCGAATTCGAACCCGAGAAGTATCACATCGACATTTCGATGAAGACGTCGGGACTCGCCAATCTCATCAACAACACCAGAGGCGCCGCGACCGCGTCCGGGCGGCTTGCCGCCTCGGGTCCGGAGCCTGCGAGCTTCGCCCACACGCTGGCAAACGACTACGAGACCCGGAGCATACGGATGACGCTCGCCGGCAACGCCGTGCGCGCGCTGAAGGTCGAGCCGCCCCCGTGGGATGCGTCTCAACGCATTCCCGTCACCGATGAGCAGAAGCAGCACGTGGTCGATCCCGTGAGCGCGCTGATCATGAGCGTGCCGGCGGGCGCCCCGCTCGTTGGTCCCTCGGCCTGCAACCGGACCATCCCGGTGTTCGATGGCGTGACGCGCTTCGACGTGCGTCTGTCCTACGTCGAAACGCGCGCGGCGCAAACCAAAGGCTATGAAGGGCCGGTCAGCGTCTGCACGGCGCGCTACCAGCCAATCTCGGGTCATCGCCCCGATAGTTCTGCGACCAGATTCATGGCCGAGAACAGGGAGATGAGCGTGTGGCTCGCTCCGCTGCAAAAGGCTCATGCGGTCGCCCCGCTACGCATAAACATAAAAACCTCGGCGGGCACGATGTCCATCGACGCCGTGGAGTTCGAGGTCGGGGGCGCCCAGTCCGCCGACGGCAGCCGACGCTGATCGCGCCAGAATTGGCGGGAGGACCGTCTATTTGATCGGCACCTCGTGTGTTTTCTTGCGGTTCATGCGATCGGACTCATATTCGAGATAGCGCAGGTCGAAAGGCTCCGAGGCGCCATTCGCCGTGGCGCGCAGACAAAACGCCGGGCGAGGATAGAAACCTCCGTTTGGCGACTCGAAGCAATCCGTGAATTGCGTTTCGCACTGGATCGCGTTAGCGACGCGGGGCGCCGCGCGCTCGGCAATCGCTCGGACCTTCTCGATTGCAGCCTTGCAAGCGGCGGCGTCGACGCCCCAGCTTAGGCATTCTGCTTGCGTCGACATGATCTTGCCGTCGCCGCCGCAAGCAGGGGCCCGGCGCGTGGCGACATAGGCGCCGAGAAGGACAGCAACAAGGAGCGCCGCGCCGATGAAGAACTTGCTCGGGACTTTCGCCATCCTGACCTTCTCTCGCTTGAGTTCCCAGGGCGCCGCGAACAAAGGTTAACGCGCGAATTCGGCGCGCGGCAAGCGCAAACTTCGCCGAAGCCGACAGAGATGCGGGCGCCGTCCGCGCGTGTTGCGCTTGACAACCGGGACGCCGTGCAATATCCGAGTTAATAACTGCTTATCGAACCCGCCTGGCCGAACTGCGGAGCATCAAATTCTTCCGCGAGGGAAGCGTATTGTCGGCGAAGATGCAGGACTCTTCCTGTTTCTCTGAAGGGCAATCAGCACGACGGAAGCTATGGGATCTCACCCAAGCTCCCAAAGGCAAGCGTATGAGACGGGATGTCGCTTCCTGGTAGAGCGACGACAAGGATTGCCGGCAGACTGTCCAATGCCGGCATAGTGACGACAGGAGGAAATAATGGGCGCGATTCTCGAACTCACCAGCTACGCCGCGACGGTTCCGGGCATGATCGCCATCGTCGTTCTGGCGGGCGTGGCCTATCTGGCCGCCCGCTGGGTCTTTTCCGACTAATCGGCTCGACGGCCGACCGGACTTCAAACGCGGCGAACCGGCTTCGGTCCGGTTCGCCGCGTTTTCTTTTGCGCACGCTTCTTTTGCGCACGCTTGAGAATGCAAAATCGGCTTTTCATTCCGATGAGACGGGGCTATGCTTGCGGCTCTCCCCCTCCTTCGGGCGGGCGCCGAGCTTTTGGGGTTGGTCAGGAGGCGAGTGGGCTCACCCCAATATCTTGGGCGGCTTGGTGACCGCTCTCTGGAGATCAAGGATGTGTCCCACCGATTCGAACAGGCAGGATGAAGAATGCGCGGCCCAAGAGGTGGGGGCGGGGCGGGCTGCCCCCGTGTCCAAGGCTTCGGCGGCCTCGCCCGCGCCGATCGACGTGGCCATCTGTGACAAGAGCCCCCTGATTCTCGCTGGACTAGAAAAGCTCCTGGGGGACGACCGCCGCTTTCATCTTGTGTTCAAGGCTACCGACGGCGAAGAATTCCTCGAGGCGGCGCGGTCGACCTCCTTCGTTCTCGCCGTGATCGGTTGGCAGCTGCCGAGCCTGCACGCCCGCGACGTGCTGCGGGCGCTATCGCGCCAGGCTTCCGCGCCGAAGATCGTCGTCTACAGCGGCGCCAACGACCCCTCCGCGCCGGCGGAAACCTTGCAGCTCGGCGGCGCGGGATTCGTCTCCAAGCGCGCGCCGCCGGAGCGGCTGCTCGACGTCCTGGCGGCCGTCGCGGCGGGCGACATGGTGTTTCCCTTCGTCGACATCCGAAAGATGCGCGCCGACCCGCTGGAAAATCTTACGCTGCGAGAGCGCAGCCTGCTCTCGGCGCTCGGCTCCGGCCACACGAATACACAGCTCGCCAAGGACTTCGGCGTCTCGATCAACACGATCAAGTTTCACCTGCGCAACCTCTTCGAGAAGCTCGAGGTGCGAAACCGCGCTCAGGCGATCGCGCTTTTTCTGGAGATGAAGCACGGAACCTGGACGCCAGGCGGACGCGCCCTGGAGGCGACCGGAGCCTCGCGCCCGCGGAGAGCCCGCGCCGAATAGCTGCAAGCTTCAGGGGCCGGGAAAAAGCTCGGCGCTACGCCCGGTGAGCCAATATACGACCAAGCCTATCCATTCATGCGCGGCGAAGTCGGCCGTCGCAACGCCCTGGACGCTGTATTTGACCAAGCCGAGGCCGAAGAGCCGCCCGTCGGTGCGATAGTCCACCGGATAGGCCGTCACCTCGAAGCCGACCTTGCGGAAGACGCCCATCGCTCGCGGCATGTGCATAGCCGAGGTGATCAGAAGCCAGCGCTCGCCCGGATTCGGCTTGACGAGGTCGCGCGTGAACAAGGCGTTTTCATAAGTGTTGCGCGACCTGTCCTCGTAGGTCGCGTCGCCTTCGTCGGCGCCCAGGCTGCGCCAGAAGCGCTTGACGATTTCGGCCTCCGTCGCGATCGAGCCGGAAAGCGCCGCCGAGCCGCCGGAAAACACGAGCTTCGCATGCGGAAAGCGGCGGCGCAGCTCGACGGCCGCGGTCAGACGCTCCGCCGCTTCCGTGAAGGTGATGCGCCCCGTCTGGATGCTGAGGGCCTCGTCGACCGAACCCCCGAGCACCACAACGCCGTCTGGCGCTGCGATATCGTCCGGCTGTCGGGGAAAGCGCGTCTCCAGCGGAACCGCCAGAAAGTGCCCGAGCGGCCCGATGACGACAGCCGTGAGCAGCACAGCGCTGGCCGCCATCAGGCGCCTGGAGAGGCGGGCGCGGCGCGTGTAGGCGAAGATCATCGCGAGCACGAGCAGCAGCACGCCGACGCGCGTTGGCGAGCCGACAAATTCGAAGAGCTTCGAGGCGAGGAAAAAGAGATCAGTCACTTTTTGAGCGCCAGCGTGGCCCAGCCGTCTATGTCGCGTCGCTCGACCAGCGTGCAGCCCTGCGCACGGAAGGCCGAGACGACTCCGGCCACGTCTTTGGACAACAGGCCCGACAGGACGAGGTCCGCGCCGGGCGCGGCGACGCGAGCGAGGCTCGGGGCGAGAAGCCGCAACGGGCGCGCCAGGATGTTCGCGAAGATGAGGTCGGCGCGTCGAGCCCTCAGAGACCGGCTGCGCAGACCATCGGAGAGCACGGGCCTCACGAAGGCGCCGACGCCATTGGCGAGCGCATTCGCCCTGGCGGTCGCAACCGAGACGGGGTCGATATCGCCGCAGGCGACAGGCTGCCGCAGCAGCTTGGCGGCCGCGATCGCGAGCACCCCCGTCCCCGTCCCGACGTCGAGAACGTGCCGGGGCCGCCGACGCTTCAGGATGCGATCGAGCGCCAGCAGGCAGCCGAGCGTCGTGCCGTGATGGCCCGTGCCGAAGGCGAGCGCCGCCTCGATCTCGACGCCGACGTCATTGGAATGGAGCTTTCCGCGATCATGCGCGCCATGTGCGACGACGCGTCCCGCACGAACCGGCGTGAGCCCTGCGAGCGCCGCCGCCACCCAGTCCCGCTCGGCGATCGTCGTGAACTGGGCCGCCCGCCCTGTCTCGGGGTCGGTCGCCGATTCGATGAGAGCACGCAGCTCCGCCTCGTCCGGCTCAGTCTCGAAATAGGCCTCGACCGCCCAGTTCGCCGCGCCGTCCTCCAGAGCGAAGGCGGAAGTCGCCGCCTCGTCGGCGTCGAAGCTTTCGACGATGAGGTCGGCGACAGCGCGAGCGCGCCGCTCGTCGGCGACGAGGCGCAGCACGCGGCTTGCGCGGTTCTGGGGCGGCGGTTCGCTCATGAGCGCCGAGTAGCACGCGCCTTGAGCGCCGTCACCTCGCGTCGCGAAGAAGCGGGAATTCCCGTCCTGTGCGCGCTGAGCGGTTGCGCGTCACTGCGCGCCGATCACGCGCTCTCGTCAAGTCTGCAGCGCGCGCGCCGTCGCCCGCAACCCGCTCCGAGCCGCGCGAAAGATCCTCGCGGCGCGTTTTTTCCACCAGATGTAGACGCCTGTGACGGAGAGCGCGGCGACGACCAATCCCAGCGCGCTGACGAAGATCTGATACGGACGCCCGAAGACGCGCGCCATGTGCAGCGCGCCGAGCCAGGCGTCGACGGAGTTGCCCAGATGCTGGCCGGTCGGCGTCGATAGCTCGATCAGCGCGCCGGTCTCGCCGCTGAAGCGCACGACCGTGCCGCCGCCCTTCGGCGAGCGCTCGAACACGTCGCGACTGCCGCGCGCTTCATATTCATAGACATTGTCGAACGGGTCGTAGGAGAGATTGTGGCCGTCGCCGAAAGTGAACCCCTGAAGCTCGGCCTGCTCGCGCATCAGCGCCAAGCCTCTCGCGAGCCCCGCGCGCCAGTCGAGATTACGTTGGCCTGGGGGCGACCGCGACTGCGTCGTCTCGCCGTAGTCGAAGATGCGGCGCATCGGCCATTGATAGGTCTCGCGCATGTTGAACATCACGCTCGACCAGGCGAAAACGAAGAGCGACGGCCAGAGCCACAGGCCGAAGGAGCGGTGAATATCGAAGTTGAGGCGCAGGAGGCCGGCCCCGCGCTTGATCGTCCAGGCGGGCTTCCAGCGCCGGAAGAAATCGTTCGTCGTGTGCGGCAGCGTCAGATAGAAGCCGACGAAACAGTCGATCGTCCAGCCGATGGCCACGAACCCGACGATCCACATGCCCAGCTCGCCGAGAACCAGCTGGTAGTGCAACAAATAGACGAAGGGCATCAGATTGACGACGCCTTCGGAAAGGTCGGCGCGATTTCGCGCGCCGAGCTCCTCTCCGGTCCATGGGTCGAGGAACACCTCAGTGAAGCCCAGATCATAGGGCTGGCCGGTCCTCGGATCATCGCGCGGCATGAACACGACATAAGCCTGGTCCGGCTCGTTCATGTTGATCGCGAAGACCTGCGCCTGCGGCAGAAGCGCCTCGGCCCGCTCGGCGAGCGTCGCCAAATCGAACCGCGGCTCCCCCGGATGCGGCTTTGCGAAGAGCTGCGGCGCAAAAATGCGCTCGAGCTCGACGTTGAACGCGAGAAGGCTCCCTGTCAGGCCGACCATGATGAGGAAGCCGGCCATGACGAGGCCGACATAGCGATGCAGCCAGACGAAGAGGCGACGCGCGGTCATTCAAAACGCGATCTTTATCGATCCCCGGAAGGCGCGCGGCGCGCCGGCGACGTTATTCTTGATGTTCCACCCAGGCGTGATGTCGTGAACCGCCCGCTGGCGCCCCTTACAGCTTGCCTTCGGGTGTGGCCTTGTCGACGGCTGCCGGCAAGAGCTGAGCGAGCAGGTCCCGCAATCGGTCGACTGAAAGTCCGCTCTTCCCGGCCATGTCCGAAAGGCTCGACCATCCGACCAACTGCAGTGCTTCGACGGAATTGATCGGCAGGTTGGGTCCGGTCGACACCCAGGAGCGGACCTTGCCCAAGACGCCGCGCTCCTCGAAGCGCTTCACGACGCTGGCCAATCCGCCGTTGCTTTCGAAATAGTCTCTTATAAGTTCCAGAACCCTCTGCTCTTCCGGAGGCTCGATCGAAAGGCCCGATGCCGAGAAGGGCGCCTTGGATTGGAAGAAGCGCGAAAACCAGTTCATCATGTCCTCCGGAAGCCGGGCTGCATCGACGCAGCGACGTATTGCTGCATAGCACAATTCGATGCCGCGCCGCAAAATCATTTGGCGCAGGACCCCGAAGATCCGTCGCTCTGTTCGATTCAGGCCCCTAGCTTGCGCATAGCAATGCGCCGGACGAACCAGGTTTTCACGGTCTGGGTGAGCGCGCCATAGGCCAGCACAGTTGCGGCGAGGATGGGCCAATATTCGGGCGGCAGTGTCGTGAAGCCGAGGAAGCGGCCGAGTTCGGTGGAAGGCAGAGCCGCCCCGACGACGCAGATGATCGACGAAGCGGCCATGAGCGCCGGACTGGCGCAACTCTCCAAAAACGGGATCTTGTCGGTGCGGATGACGTGGATGATGAGCGTCTGCGTGAGCAGAGACTCGACGAACCAGCCGGTCTGGAAGAGCGCGGGGTCGTTTCCGCCGTCGAAGACATGCAGCATGACATAGAAAGTCGTGTAATCGAAGATCGAGCTCAACGGCCCGACGAGAACCATGAACCAGAAGATCAGACCGATGTCCCAGTTTCGCGGCGTCGCGAGATATTCGGCGTCCACGTCGTCGCTTGGAATGGCGGTCTGCGAGAAGTCATAGAGCAGGTTGTTGGCG
The DNA here is from genome assembly GCA_035319645.1 of Methylocystis sp. Lineage (GTDB taxonomy): Bacteria > Pseudomonadota > Alphaproteobacteria > Rhizobiales > Beijerinckiaceae > Methylocystis. Next base: position 27,327 of record DATHCI010000177.1, read on the forward strand.
AGCACCTGTATCGGCAGCATGGGCAGGAACGGCAGGAGCACGCTCGCGCCAAGCACGCTGAACATGCTCCCGAAATTCGAGCTCGCGCCCATCTTGATGTATTTGACGATGTTCCCGAAGACCTTCCGACCCTCGAGAATCCCCTCGCGGAGCACGAGCAGGCTCTTTTCGAGCAGGATGATGTCGGCTGCTTCCTTTGCTATGTCCACGGCGGAGTCAACAGAAATCCCGACGTCGGCGGCCTTGAGGGCGAGACTGTCGTTCACCCCGTCTCCGAGAAAGCCGACGACACGCCCCCTGGCGCGAAGCGCTTCAACGACGCGCGCCTTCTGTTCGGGAGACGCCTTGGCGAAGACGGAGACCTTTTCGCAAGTCTCCGCAAGCTCGGCGTCGCTCATCTCGTCGATCTCGCAGCCGAGGACGAGGCGATCGACCGCAAGGCCCACGTCGCAGCAGATCTTGCGAGTCACGACCTCGTTGTCGCCGGTCAAGATCTTCACGCCCACGCCAGCCTGCTCAAGAGCCGCGAGAGTCGCGCCGACGCTTTCCTTTGGCGGGTCGACAAAAGCGAGGAAGCCGAGCAGCGTGAGGCCACTCTCGTCTGCAGGCGAATAATCCGACTTCGGATAGCCGATCTTCTTGAAGGCGACCGCGAGGACCCTCAGCCCCTCGTGGCTGAGCGCGCGCGCCGTCTCAAGCGCCGCGCCGCGACGCGCGGAGTCAAATCGAAGCCTGCGATCGTCTATTTCGCAGTGGTCGCACAGAGCGGCGACCTCTTCGACGGCGCCCTTGCAGATCAGAACCTGCGCTCCGCCCGACCGGCCGACGAAACGCCTCAATACGCCCGCGATCCCCGGCGCGGCGGCGGATTGCGGCGCAAGAACGACGGAGAGGCGTCGACGTCGGGAGTCGAAGGGGATCTCGTCGACGCAGCTGTAACGGTTTGAGAAGCGCAGATCATCGTCCGAAGCGACTCTCAGCAACACCGCCTCGTCAAGAAGACTCTTCAGGCCCGACTGGTGGCGAGCATTCAGATAGGCGTATTCCAGCGTCTTCGGGTTCATCCTGCCGCGCACGTCGACATGCAGGCTCAAGGCGATCCTGTTCTGCGTCAGCGTTCCGGTCTTGTCGGCGCAGAGCAGGTCCATGGCGCCGAGGTTCTGAATCGCGTTCAGGCGCTTCACGATCACGCGCTTGCGCGACATGGCGATCGCGCCCTTGGCGAGATTGACCGTGACAATCATCGGCAGCAGTTCGGGCGTCAGCCCCACCGCCACGGCCAGCGCGAACAGAAGCGCCTGCCACCAGTCGCCTTTGGTCGCGCCGTTGACGAGAAAGACCACGGGGGCGAGCACGAGCATGAAGCGGATCATTAACAAGGCGAAACGATTGACGCCTTCGTCGAAGCTCGTGCGCCGTCCCCTATGGACGAGCTGGTCGGCCAGCCGCCCGAAATAGGTGTTCGCGCCCGTCCGCAGCACCACGCCGACGCCAAAGCCGCTGACAACGCTCGCGCCCATGAGCGCGAGGTTCGGCGCGTCGAACGGAGACGCAGGCGCCTCTCGACAGGGGCCGGCGCGCTTCTCGCACGGCATCGCTTCGCCCGTGAGCGTGGATTGATCGAGGTGAAGATCCTTGGTCGCGAGCAAGCGCAGGTCGGCCGGCGTCATATCCCCTGCCGAAAGGCGCACGATATCGCCCGGGACTAGGCTCTCACTGGGAAGCTCCAGCATCTGCGGCCCCCCGTCTGCGTCGGCGGCGCTGCGGCGCACAAGCGCCGACAGTTTGACCATGGCCCGCAGTTTCGCGGCCGCGGCGTTGGAGCGGTGCTCCTGGATGAAGGCCATGCCGATCGCGAGGGCCACGATGACGGAGATCACGACGGCCGAGCGAAGATCGCCGAGAACGTAGGACGCGACTGCGAGCGAGAGCAGCAGGGCGTTGAGAGGGTTTCTTGCTCGCGCCCAGAACTCTTCAAAGACGCTTGGGGCGCCGTTTCGAACGATTACGTTAGGGCCCGTCGCCGCAAGCCTCGCTCGCGCTTGCGCGGGGTCGAGCCCATGAAGGGAGCTTCCGAGCGATTCAAGGACCTCGGCGTCTCCCAATGTCGCTGCTGCGAGCAGGTCGCGCGAAAGCGCTGACTCGAAGCGCCGATCGGGCAGGACGCGCAACGGAGCGGCTTGGAGGAAGCTGAGGCGGGAAATCGGTATCGGAGCGTCCATTTCGTTCAGGCGTCCAGGTCGGGCGGCTGCGCCGACGACGCCACCGCTACGCCGATCAGAGCATCGGCAGCACTATCGCAGTGCTGCAGTCGCCTCCTAACCTCCCCCGATGTCGACACACAAGGTCGCATCGTCGTGGGGCCGGGCATGCGCGCTTTGGTCCGGGCGTCCGCTCGCCGCAACTTGCGCTTTCCTTGTCGACGTCTCGGGCCGCGGGAATTTTATGGCCCCGGCTCGGAACGAAACATCTCTTAACGCGTTAAGCTAACGCCCCTGAAGCAGAATCTTCAGTCTGAGAAGGGAGGCGCAAATGTCCTCGAGAGTCGTTCCTATCCTGGTCGGCGCCGCCTTGGCGGTCGCCTGTGGTTCGGCCTTCGCTTTCGACGCGCAGGTCACAAGGCCGACGCCGTTGCGCACGCACCCGTCGCATCGGGCGGCGGTCATCGAAGTGGTTCCGGCGAATGCGGTCATCGACATGGCCCGTTGCGCTCGCGGCTGGTGCGCGGCGGAATACGCTGGACGGTT
>DATHCI010000178.1:0-17213 GCA_035319645.1 Methylocystis sp.
CCATCGAGAGGATGTTGAGCCCGTTGCGCGCAGCGATGTCGGCGAGCAGGGCGAAGTGCGGCGAGGCCTGCTCGTCAGCGGGCGGCACGCACATGAGGCCTGAAATTTCGAGCCCGTGCTTCTCGCGGCAAAGGGCGATGAATGCGTCGGCGTCGCGCGGCGCGACGCCGGCTTTTTGCGGCTCCTCGCCCGTGTTGACCTGCACGAGCAGCCTCGGGCGCCGGCCCTGCCGCGCCATCTCCAGGCTGAGCGCCTCGGCGATCTTCTCGCGATCGACGCTCTCGATCACGTCGAAGGTCTCGACGGCCTCCCTGACCTTGTTCGACTGCAGCGGGCCGATGAGATGCAGCTCGACGCCCTCGAAACGCTGGCGCAGCAGCGGCCATTTGGCGCGCGCCTCCTGGACGCGATTCTCTCCGAAGACGCGCGCGCCGGCCTCGAGCAGCGGCGCGATCTCGTCAGCGCCGAAGGTCTTGGTCACGCAGACGAGCCGCACGCTCTGCGGATCTCGCCCGCAATCGGAAGCCGCGCGTGCGATCGCGGCCTTGACGGCGTTGTAACGGTCGATGAGGGGCGGGAGGATCATGGCGCGGGCGGGGCTTTCATCGGGAGCGGTCTGGCTCCGGCGCTTGCTGTGGCGCGACGTGCTGCTCATTCAGCAAATCTTCAACCTGCTGTTTCAACCGGGGCAGGTCATCTTTAACAGTGCCCCAGACAACGTTGATGTCCACGTCAAAATAATCGTGGATCATCTTGTTGCGCATGCCCCGCATTTCAACCCATGGCAAATCAGGATGCGCCGTCACGAATTGCGGGGCGTGTTGCTGAATTTTCCGGGCGGCTTCGCCAATGATCTCGATATTGCGTATGACGGCATCCTGATCGGGCTGGCTTTGTCGAAAGGCGTTCACGCTATCGAAGCGCTCGATGTATTCCGTCGCCCACTGGATCGTCTGTGCGATGTGTTCCAGGTAGTCCTCAATGCGCTCGGAGTGCTTCATAGCGGCTCGGCCTGTTCCAATACGCGATCCCGGAATTTCGCAGACAAAAATCCCGGCGTCAGAACCGACACTCGAACGCCAAGCAACTCCTGGGCGGCATGCTCCAGCCTTGCGAGAGTGAATAGAGTTGTTGTCTCCGTGGCGTCGACGAGCAAATCAAGATCGCTTTCATCCGTGTCGGCGCCGCTAAGGACTGACCCGAAGACGCGCGGACGCGCGAGGCCGTGCCGGCTCACAAGCTGACGCAACTCAGCGCGATGCGCCTCAAGGGCTTCGGATGGTTTCATTGGAAAATAGTAACATAAACAGAGCGCAAGGCTATCTTGCTCCCGAGCCGGCGCAGTAGGCGGCGAATCGCCATTCCTGGCGCAAGTCGCCTTCGCAGGAGGGCGTCGGCGTCGCAAGGGTCGAAGCGGCGCCACATGCCGATGGAGCCTCGGAGGGCCGTCTCCTCGCAGCGCTCGGACTCTTGACCGGTGTCCATCTGCCGCTTTTCATGCTCGAGGTTGGCGCCGCCGAGCTTTCACGCCCGCGCCGGCCGGACAGGCGGGGCGTCTCCCCGCCATGGGTCGCCCGTCTTTGGCGGATTGATCTTCGCAAGACGCGCCGCAGCCAAAAAGGTAAAACGCCGCATCGGAGCAAGAACGCCAGGGTGAGGCATGTCGGATTTCGTCCTGACGCTCGTCGGTGAAAATGCCGGCGAGACGTTGATCTCCGCCGTCGCGATGAGCCGCGAGGCTCTGCAAGGCCTCGGCGGCGAGGTCAGCGAGCCGGAATGGCTCGCGCCGCAAAAAGCATGCGATCTCCTCTTCTGCGCCCTTGACCCTGGTCCGGCGGCGGCGGCGATCAGGGCTGCGATTGCAGGGCGTCTCCCCGGCGCCAGGGTGGATCTGTTCGTTCAGCCCGCCGCCAATCGGCGCAAGCGCCTCATCGTCGCCGATCTCGAATCGACGCTCATCGAAAACGAGATGCTGGACGAGCTCGCCGAGCTCATCGGGGTCAAGTCCGAGGTCGCGGAGGTTACGAGAAAGGCGATGAACGGCGAGATCGACTTCGCCGCCGCCCTGAAATCGCGCGTCGCGCTGTTCAAGGGCCTGCCCGAGACCGAGCTCGCCAAGGCCGCAGCGAAAATCCGGCTCACGCCGGGCGCGGATGTGCTCGTCGCAACCGCGCGCGCACATGGCGCCCGCGTCGCGCTTGTCACCGGCGGATTTCTTTGCTTTGTGCGCCAGGTTGAGACGAAGCTGACGTTTGACGCGGTGGTCGCCAACGACCTCGTGATCGAATGCGGCAAGCTCACGGGAGAGGTGCGCGAGCCGATCGTCGCCAAGGAAGGCAAGGAGGCGGCGCTGAGAAGGCTCGCAGACGAGCTTGGCGTTCCGCTCTCCGCGACGCTCGCTGTCGGCGACGGCGCCAATGACGTGCCAATGCTCAAGGCCGCAGGCCTCGGCGTCGCCTTTCATGCGAAGCCGGTCGTGGTCGCGCAGCTCGAAAACCGCATCGACTTTGGCGATCTCACAGGGCTGCTCTACGCTCAAGGTTTTCGCGCCGAGGAGTTTGCGGAAGTATTGGCCTGAACATCCAGCTCGCGCTAAAACCTCAGCGCCGCCGCGCGCTTGACGCCTTGAAGACTGCGGATCGCCTCGAGCGTCCGATCCGACACGTCGCCGTCGACGGCGACGATCGCCATGGCGGAGCCGCCAGGCGCGTCGCGACCGAGCGCGAAGGTCGCGATGTTGATCTTAGCGTCTCCGAGAACTGTGGCGAAACGTCCGATGAAGCCGGGCTTGTCCTCATTCGACACGAAGATCATGGACGGCGCGAACTCGGCTTCGACCGCAATGTCGCCCACGCGCACGGCGCGCGGCTTGCCGTCGTGGAACACGGTCCCGGCGATCGAGATCTCGCCGCGCGCCGTATGGGCGCGCAGCGTCACGAGCGACTCGTAATCGCCGTCGGCGTCGCGCGTCGACTCCTCGACGACGACGCCGCGCTCCTTGGCGAGCGAAGGCGCGCAGACCGGGTTCACCTCTTCCAGAATCGGCTTGAGCAACCCGCTGAGCGCGACCGCCGTGAGGGCCTTCATCTTCTGCTGCGCGACGGCGCCCTCATAGACGAGCGAGATCTTGTCGATGCCGGCGCTCGCGATCTGGCCGACGAAAAGCCCGAGCTTTTCCGCAAGCTCGACAAAGGGCCGCAGGCGCGGCGCCTCCTCGGCGCTGATCGACGGGAAATTCACCGCATTCGCGATGGCGCCGCGCGTGAGATAGTCGGACATCTGCTCGGCGACCTGGAGCGCGACCTTCTCCTGAGCCTCCGTGGTCGAGGCGCCGAGATGCGGCGTGCAGACGACGTTCGGGCGGCCAAAGAGCGGATTGTTCGTCGCCGGTTCGGTCGCGAATACGTCGAGCGCCGCGCCGGCGACATGTCCGTCTTCGAGCGCCCGGCGCAACGCCTCCTCGTCCACGAGGCCGCCGCGCGCGCAATTGATGATGCGCACGCCCTTCTTGGTCTTGGCGAGGTTTTCCTGCGAGAGGATATTGCGCGTCTGCGCGGTGAGCGGCGTGTGCAGCGTCACGAAATCGGCGCGGTTGAGGAGCTCGTCGAACTCCACCTTCTCGACGCCGAGCGTCGCCGCGCGTTCCGCGGCGAGAAACGGGTCATAGGCGATGACGCGCATCTTGAGGCCCAGCGCGCGCGTCGCGACATTGGACCCGATGTTGCCGCAGCCCACAATTCCGAGCGTCTTGCCCGAGATCTCCACGCCCATGAACCGGTTCTTTTCCCATTTGCCCGCCTGGGTGGAGGCGTCGGCGGCGGGGATTTGGCGCGCGAGCGCGAACATCAGCGCGATGGCGTGCTCGGCGGTCGTGACCGAATTGCCGAACGGCGTGTTCATGACGATGACGCCGCGCGCCGTCGCGGCCTGCACATCGACATTGTCGACGCCGATTCCGGCGCGACCGACGACCTTGAGCCGTTTGGCGGCGGCGAGAATCTCGGCGGTCACCTTCGTCGCCGATCTGATCGCGAGCCCGTCGTAACCGCCAATGGCCGCCGCGAGCTTTTCAGGATTCTTGCCGAGCGTGGGCTGGAAGTCGACTTCGACGCCGCGCACGGAGAAGATTTGCTCGGCGGCGGTGGAAAGCTGGTCGGAGATGAGAACCTTTGGGCGCATGAGAGCCGTCCCGTTCGTAGAAATTAACGCGGCGCGATTGCGAGCACTTCCGAGAAGGCCCAGTCGATCCACTGGGCGAGGACCGCAACATCGGCGGCTTCGACCGTCGGTCCGCACCAGATGCGCAGTCCCGGCGGCGCGTCGCGATAGGCGCCGAAGTCGTAGCCCGCGCCCTCGCGCTCGACGAGCGAGACGAGGGACTTGGCGAAGGCGGCGCGCGTCTTGGGCTCGAGAGCGAGGACCTTCGGGTCGGCGAATTCGAGGCAGACGCTGGTGTTGGAACGCGTTTGCGGCTCCTTCGCGAGGAAGTCGAACGTCGGCGCCTGTTCGATCCATTGCGCGACCGCCGCCGCATTGGCGTTGGCGCGCGCGAAAAGCGCGTCGAGCCCGCCGATCGAGCGCGCCCATTGCAGCGCGTCGAGATAGTCCTCGACGCAGAGCAGCGACGGCGTGTTGATGGTCTCGCCGAGAAACACGCCTTCGATCAGCTTCCCGCCCTTGGTGAGCCGGAAGATCTTGGGCAGCGGCCAGGGCGGCGCGTACGACTCGAGACGCTCGACCGCGCGCGGCGAGAGTATGAGCATCCCATGCGCCGCTTCGCCGCCCAGCGATTTTTGCCAGGAGAAGGTCGTCACGTCGAGCTTGGCGAAGTCGAGCGGCTGCGCGAACGCCGCGGAGGTCGCGTCGCAGATCGTGAGGCCTTTGCGATCAGCGGCGATGAAATCGGCGTTGGGAACGCGCACGCCGGACGTTGTGCCGTTCCAGGCGAAGACGAGATCGTGGTCGCTGTCGACGGCTCCAAGGTCCGGCAACGCGCCATAGGGCGCCTTCAGAATGCGGGCGCCGGGCAGCTTGAGCTGGTTTTGCACATCGTTCGCCCATCCGCTCGAAAAGCTCTCGAAAGCGAGGACGTCGACCGGACGGGGACCCAGCAATGACCACAGCGCCATCTCCACGGCCCCGGTGTCGGACGCGGGAACGACGCCGATGCGATAGTCGGCTGGCGTGCGCAAAACTTCGCGCGTGAGGGCGATCGCGCGCTCAAGCTTTTCCCTGCCTGCCTTCGCCCGGTGCGATCGCCCGAGCGCCGCAGCGCTGAGCGCCTGCGGCGTCCAGCCGGGCCGCTTGGCGCAGGGGCCCGAGGAGAAGCAGGGATTTTTGGGCAGGGCGGCGGGCTTGGAACGTGACGGGCTCATGGGCGCCTCGATCTGACGCATAGATTTTCGAATCTGGCTTAGCACATCGGCCCTGGGCGCACCGCTTGCAAGGCGGCGACGGGTCGCGGGGACTTTTGGGCAGATCGGACCCACCAACCCAAGAAGCCAATCCCGTCAAGCCTTTCTCGTCGCCTCGCTCACCCAGGCGAGGTAGGCGCGGTCGCCGTCCGCGACCGCGACCCGCAAGATCTCCGGAACCTCATAGTCATGCAGGCCGCGGATCAGCGCAAGAAGCGCCTCGTAGTCGTGGCTCGCGATCTTGAACTGCAGCAAAATCTCCGGCTCCTCTCTGAGCTCGCCGCGCCAAACGTAGCGGCTCGAGATCGGCCAACTCTGCACGCAGGCTGCAAGCCGCGCCTCGAGCGCGGCCGCAGCGATCTCGCGCGCCTTGGCTTCGCTCCCCGTCGTCGTCAGCACGATGCTGTAGCTCTCGGCCATGCTTCCCCCGCGCCCGCCTTCCGGTGTAACGTCGAAACTTATAGGACGCGCGACGGGGAAGAGGAATGGCGCAGGCCTTCGATCACGGCAGAGCTCGCGAGCGCCTCGACGGGCGCATCGCCTTCGTCGCCGCGGCCTTCGCGACAGCCTTCGCCTTCGCGGCGCTGCTCGATCGCGTCGGCGCGCCGCCGCGCTTCGTCGAGACGGTCGCGCCCTGCTTCACCATCGCGGCGCTCGCGGCGCTTGGGTTCATGCTGCGAACGATGCGCGTCTCGCTCTATTACGTCGCGGGCCGCGCCATCCCGACGGAATATGCGGGCTTCGCGCTCGGCGCGCTCGCGGCCGCTTTCGTTTGCGTCATGCCGGCGCAATTCGCCGGTCGCAGCTCGCTCTTCGGCCTTGCGGGCGGGACCTTCCTTGGGATCGCGATCGCCGGCTGCGGCGTCGGCCCCTTGCTGCGCAAGAGCGACGCCTTTTCGCTCTCCGGCCTCTTTGCGCAGCGCTTCGCCTCGAGCGCGCCTCGGCTCATCGCATTGTCGCTCGCGAGCTTGACGGCGGCGCTGGTCGCGATGGCCGGCCAGCAGGCCGCTGTCGACGGCTTGACCGAAATCTTCGGCGGCGGCCGCGTCCTCGCGGCGGTGATCGTCGGCGCCGCAGTGCTGTTCGTCGGCGCCCCTGGAGGGCTCTTCGGCGCGCTCTGGGCCGTGTGCGCCGCCGGGGCCGTGGCGATCCTCGGGTTCGGCTGGCCGCTGCTGGCGGCGGCTCTGCAGGGTTCGCCGCCCTTCGACGGCGCGCCGCCGCAGGAGGTTTCGTCGCTGTTGACGCGGTGGGGCGCGCTCTCGCTCGAGGGAGGCGGCGTCGGGGAGTGGCTCGTCGGGCTTTCGGCCATGATCGGCGCCGCGACGCTCGCGCCGCTGCTCGCGCCGGCGATCGCGACGCAAGACGCGGGCGGCGCGCGCCGCGCCGGACTGCTCGGTTGTGGCTGGGCCCTGCTCTTTGCTTGGCTCGTGGCCTCTACCGCTTCGGGAGCGGCGCTTTCGCTCGCACGACAGAGCGTCGGCCTTGCGCCGGAGCGACTTCCGGACGCCGTCTTCGAGCTCAGCGCCCGAGGAGAATTGACTCTCTGCGGACGGATCGCGCCCGATCCAGTTGCGGCGCGCGCCGCCTGCGGAAAGAGCGGCGCGCCGCTCGCGGCGAAGAACATCGCCTTTGGCGACGCGCTGCTGTTGACGGGTCTGCCGCGGCTCGAGGGCATGAGCGCCGGGGTCGCGGGCCTGACGGCGGCGGCGCGCGTCGCGCTGGCGCTGGCGCTCGCCGCAGCGGGCCTGCAAGCCTTCGGCACGACGCTCGGTCACGAGGCGCTCTACCGCATGCGCCGCGGCGCGCAGCTAACGAGCCGCCGGCTCGCGACGACGCGCCTCTCCCTCACGGGCCTCGTCGCGCTCGGCGTGATCCTGAGCGGCTTCGTCGTCGCCGATCCCGCCGCGCTCGCGGCGCGGGCGCTCTGCTTCTCGGGCGGACTGTTGACGCCGCTCGCGGGCCTGACGCTATGGCCGCGAATCGCCGATCGCGATGCGCTCACGGCGCTTGTCGCGGGACTCGTCGCCATGGCCGTGACGATGCTCGCTCTCGGCGACATGCGGCAACTCGAAGCCCTCGGGGCGGCGGCGCTGGCCGGCGCAGTCGTCTCCATCGCGGCCGGCTCGATCTCGGCCTATTCTCGTCCTTGCGCGAGACCCGAGCCGGGCGAAGCTTTCGTCTCGCGGCTTCTGCACGGCGATGGCGGGGTCGTCGGTCACGATCGGGGCGCGTGAGGGCGGACGAAGCGACGCGTTCATCATTGGAGTGCGGGAGGAGAATTTGCTGACGATCTTGATCATCCGCCACGCGGAAAAGCCCGGGGAGGCATGGCCGGGGCCCGGCTATGACGGTGAAGGCGTCGAGGACAAAAAATCTTTGGTCATCCGCGGCTGGCAGCGCGCGGGGGCATGGGCCGCGCAGTTTGGAGCCGGGCTTGGCGGCGCAGACTATCCGCAGCCTGGAGCAATCTACGCGGCAAGACCCGAGACCGACGACGAAGGTCCCGAGCCGAGCGCCCGTCCCTACGAAACGATCATACCGCTATCGGCGCGCCTTAAGCTTGACCCAAATGTCGACTTCGCCAAGACGCAAGGGAAAGAACTGGCGGCGCGCCTGATACAGGCGATGGGGGTCGTTCTGGTCAGCTGGGAGCACAAAGCCATCGTCGAGGATCTCCTGCCGGCGCTGGTCGGCGACCAGCACATCGACGGCCTCCCGACGGAATGGAAAGAAGACCGCTTCGACGCCGTGTTGCGGCTCGATCGCCCCGCGCCGGACGCCCGCTGGTCGTTTCGTCAGCTGTCGCCGCAGTTGCTCTCGGGCGACAGCAACCGCCCCGTCGACAAGCGATCCGAATGAGATCCGTCACATTCACGGCGCGAAATGTCGCATTTTTAGGCGTCAGACCTTCGCCTATAGGGTCGTTCGGCGCTTGAAACGCCATGCGCGGCTCAATAGTTTGGCGTCGAGCAGGTCCTTCAAGGGTCGCTCGGCGGCGCGGCGGCGCTTTCGTCCGGGGTTGGCGCAAAGCTTTCCCCTCCAGTCCAACGCCGCCGGATCGACCGGGCGGCCGCAAAATCCAGGAACCGCATTCATGGCCGTGCTGATCAACAAAGCGACCAAGATCATTTGTCAGGGCTTTACCGGAAAGACCGGCACATTCCATTCCGAGCAGGCGGTCGCCTATGGCGCGCAGATGGTCGGCGGGGTCTCGCCCGGCAAGGGCGGCACGACCCATCTCGGCCTCCCGGTCTTCGACACGGTGGCGGAAGCGCGCGAGAAGACTGGCGCCGATGCGAGCGTCGTCTATGTGCCGCCGCCGGGCGCCGCCGACGCGATCTGCGAGGCGATCGACGCCGAGATCCCCCTCATCGTCGCGATCACGGAAGGCGTGCCGGTGCAGGACATGATCCGCGTCAAGCGCGCGCTCTCGGGCTCGAAGTCGCGGCTCATCGGGCCGAACTGCCCCGGCGTCGTCACCGCCGGCGAGAGCAAGATCGGCATCATGCCCGCAAACATCTTCTCCAGGGGCTCAGTCGGCGTCGTCTCGCGCTCCGGCACGCTGACCTACGAGGCCGTGTTCCAGACGACGCGCGAGGGCCTGGGCCAGACGACGGCGGTCGGCATCGGCGGCGACCCCGTGAAAGGCACGGAATTCATCGACATTCTCGAGCTCTTCCTCGCCGACGACGCCACGAAGGCGATCATCATGATCGGCGAGATCGGCGGCTCGCAAGAGGAGGAAGCGGCGCAGTTCCTGATCGACGAGGCCAAACGCGGGCGCAAGAAGCCGATCGCCGGCTTCATCGCCGGGCGCACGGCGCCCCCGGGCCGCCGCATGGGCCACGCGGGGGCGATCATCTCCGGCGGCAAGGGCGACGCGGAGAGCAAGATCGCGGCGATGGAGGCGGCGGGGATCCGGATCTCGCCTTCGCCGGCGCGGCTCGGGAAGACGCTGGTGGAGGCGTTGGGCAGATAGGGGAGCCTCAACGGTGAGCGCGCTGCCGAAACTGATGACCGTCGAGGAATTCCTCGACTGGGAAGAGCGTCAGGAGCTGCGACACGAATTCGATGGCGCGGCGGTCCATGCCATGACCGGCGGGACCGCGGCGCCCGCCGCCATCCAGGTAAATCTTCTCGCCGTCCTGCGAAACCGTCTCAAAGGCAAGCCATGCCGTGCGTTTGGGAGCGAGCTCAAACTGAAGCTCACATCGAGTGTTCGCTACCCCGGCGCCTTCGTCATTTGCACGCCCGTGGCGCCGACCGCCACCTATGTCACCGATCCCGTCGTCATCTTCGAGGTGTTGAGCGAAAGCACGGCTTGGCGGGATTTGGGCGTGAAGAACATGGAGTATCAGGCGACGCCTTCCGCCCGGCGCTATGTCGCTCTGCATCAGGCTGCTGTTGCGGCAGAGGTTTTCCATCGTGCGGACGATGGGGAGTGGAAGCACCAGTTTATTGCGGGAGACGGTGTGCTCGCTATGCCGGAAATCGACGTTTCCTTTGCGCTCTCCGAAATATACGAGGATGTGGTCCTGCCGTCATAGCCGTTGCGCGCCGTAGGGCAGGATCGCGTGGACGGTTTTCCATTGGGATGGGGTTTGGATAACGCCATCCCGGCGCAAAGATGCAGCGTGGGACGCAGTCCACCCATCACGATAACCCGCGGGCCACGCCTTTCACTACGCGGGTCTCAGGAGCGCTTCGAGCAGCGCGCTCCGCCGCGTCGCGAACGGATTGACGACGGGTCACGCCGCCCCAAGTAAAGCCGTCGTGCGGGTCCTCGGACTGAAGCGCCCGGCAGCCGCTTTGCGACGCAACCGACAGGATCACCGCGTCCCAAATGCTCAATCCGTGGTCCGTCGCAAGATCGAACGCCGACAACATCGCGCTCGGCGAGGTTTCGACGACCGCGAAGGCGTCTCGCCAGCTGAGGGCTGCCGACCGGGCGTCGCTGCGCGTTCCGCACCAGCACGTTGAAAAGCTCGCCGAGAACCTGCGCCGGTATGACGACCCGTGCTTGTGGAAGGTTCCTCAGCAAATCGAGCGCGGGCGCCTGTCGGTCGGCGCCGTTGACGCCTTCGGCGTAGGCAAGGACGTTGGTGTCGAGCGCCGCTCTCAACCGTCGTTCTCATAGAGCTCGTCGCGCGTCCAACGGCCGCTGTCCGCGGGCGCTTGCCGCTCCAGGCCCTCGAGGAGTTGCGCGCCCGGCGAGCCGCGCGCCCTCGGCCGGAACGAGCCTCGCGACCGGCCGGCCGTGACTGGTCACGACGAAGCTCCGGCCTTGGAGCACGCCACGCAGCAGCGTCGAAAATCTGCGATTGGCGTCCGCGGATGAGACGACTTCTTCCACTGGCGATCCCGAAATGTAGTGATATTGCCTACATACGGCAAGATGGGCGCGAAGGCGAGTTCTGCGCGCTGCGAGAGAGAGGGGGCAAGGCTTGGTTTCGGCGGCGTTGCGTGCGGCTCGCCGTTTGGTGATCATGTCAGCCAAATCGGGTGTTGCGGTGGTATGATACCCTCTCAACGTAACGCTGCAGCTCTTGCTTGCTTAGACTCCTCGCAACTTCCGCAACAGCGTCGACCAAATTAAGCTTGTTTTTCAATCTACATACTCTTTGAACTTGAGCAAAGATCCTTTCGTGGCTTGAATTCGAAAGAACATCGTTTCCGGACGCTACTGCGTATCCTGATAGGAAGGCCAATATCCACTGTTCATCGATTCTATCTAGCGGAGTGTTGTCGCTGTACAGCTCGCAAGAGACCGTTCCCCGCCCGGATATCTGAACCTGTTTAGCAAAAGCCCAAGTCGTGTTCGTTAACACGACGCTAACTAGCACAACGAACGTTTTATACATAGTCAATTCCCATTAGGAACTCAGTTTCGTCGTGCGGTAGGCCGCGGCGAGGGGGAAGCGCACGCCGATGCTCTCAAGCGCGAGGTCGCCGGCTTCGATCGCTTCCGGCTCCTTGGGCCACCCGCCGTCCGGCTGGCGACGCAACAGCTTGGCGCCGATCGACTGCGATTGCAAAACGACGATCTCCTTGATGCTGGGGATTGTCGTGTAGGTCCAGACATTCGCCCAGGTCTGGCGCTTGTTCCCAGGAGACAAGATCTCGATGACCACAATCGGCTCAGTGAGCGCCCGCTCCTCGGTCTCGTAACCGCCGCAGACGACGGAGACGTCGGGGATACGGAGATTTCTGTCCGCGTTGACCCGCGGAATGACGCCTGCCCCAGAAAAAACAGAACAGGGCGCTTCATTTTCGATCAGCGCGCGCGTGATCAGATAGCACAGCTCACTCTGTATCAGGGCATGCGTCGGCGAAGGCGGCGACATCGCCACCGGGACGCCGTCGACAAGCTCCCATCGCCCCTCGGAATCCTCCGCCCAGGCGAAGAATTCGTCGACCGTCATCTCTGCTTCCGCCTCGGCGGATTTCGGGAGCGCGCTCATGCGGGGATGCTATCACGAACGGGCGCTCATCCGAAGCGCCCTGTTGTTCCCACCGTTCGAGAGGCGATAGCGAAAGCAAGATCGCGGCCATGGAGGCGGCGGGCATCCGTATCTCGCCTTCGCCGGTGCGGCTGGGAAGATGCTGCCCACCTTTTCGCGTTGCAAATGTCCGCCCCCCTCGCCAGATTGGCTCTCGTGGGGCTGCTTCGTTTTGGACGACGTCGGCGCGCGCGGCCCCTCCTTTGAGCCGACGATCCGGAGGACCGGAAGAGATGGCGCGAATGGAGACGACGGCGGGAGCAGGCGCGGCTGGTTCGCCGACGAGAGCGGCGGCGGACGCCGACACCGCCTCTCTCATCGGCGGCGCGAACGCCTCCTACCTCGAGCATCTGCTCGACGCCTATGAGGCCGACCCGGCGTCAGTCAGCGCGGACTGGCGCAATTTCTTCGGCTCGATGCAGGATGGGCCGCGATCCGGGAACGGCGGCGCCAACGGGCGCGCCTCCTGGGCCCGGAGCGACTGGCCTCCCAGCCCGAAGAGCGAGCTGATCAGCGCGCTCGACGGCGACTGGGGCGCGCGCCAACCTGCGAAGCCCCAGCCGCCAGCGGAAGCGCAGGCGCCTGCTCTCGCCCCGCCGCCGACGACGAGCGACGAGCTGCAGCGCGCGACGCGCGACAGCGTGCGCGCCCTCATGATGATTCGCGCCTATCGCGCCCGCGGCCATCTCCACGCCAATCTCGATCCGCTGGGCCTCGAGCAGCGCCAGGACCACGGCGAGCTGCATCCCGAAACCTACGGCTTCCGCGACGAGGACTACGACCGCAAGATCTTCATCGACGGCGTGCTCGGGCTGAAATACGCGAGCGTCTTCGAGATGGTCGCGATCCTGCGCCGCACCTATTGCAGCGCGATCGGCTTCGAGTTCATGCACATCCTCAATCCCGCCGAAAAGGCCTGGCTGCAGAAGCGCATCGAGGGCCCCAAGCAGGAGATCGCCTTCACGCCCGAGGGCAAGCGCGCAATCTTGAGGAAGCTCGTCGAGGCCGAGGGCTTCGAGAAATTCCTCGACGTGAAATACACGGGCACCAAGCGCTTCGGCCTCGACGGCGCCGAGGCGATCGTGCCGGCGCTCGAGCAGGTCATCAAGCGCGGCGGCGCGCTCGGCGTGCAGGAGATCGTGCTCGGCATGGCTCATCGCGGGCGGCTCAACGTGCTCTGCCAGGTCATGGCCAAGCCGCATCGCGCGCTGTTCCACGAGTTCAAGGGCGGCTCGTTCCTGCCTGACGAGGTCGAGGGATCGGGCGACGTGAAATATCATCTCGGCGCGTCGTCGGATCGCGAATTCGACGGCAATAAGGTGCATTTGTCGCTGACGGCCAATCCCTCGCATCTGGAGATCGTCGACCCCGTGGTGCTCGGCAAGGTGCGCGCGAAGCAGGATCAGCACGACTGCGCCGACGACGACCGCCGCTGCGTGATGCCGCTGCTCATCCATGGCGACGCGGCCTTCGCGGGCCAGGGCGTCGTCGCGGAATGCTTCGGGCTCTCCGGGCTGAAAGGTCATCGCACCGGCGGCTCGGTGCATTTCATCATCAACAATCAGATCGGCTTCACCACCTATCCGCGCTACTCGCGCTCCTCGCCCTACCCTTCGGACGTTGCGAAGATGGTCGAGGCGCCGATCTTCCACGTGAATGGCGACGATCCGGAGGCGGTCGTCTTCGCCGCCCGCGTCGCCACGGAGTTCCGTCAGCAGTTCCAGAAGCCCGTCGTCATCGACATGTGGTGCTATCGGCGCTTCGGCCATAACGAGGGCGACGAGCCCGGCTTCACCCAGCCGCTGATGTACAAGAAGATTCGCGCGCACAAGACGACGCTCGACCTCTACGCCGAAAAGCTCGAGGCGGAAGGACATGTGACGCGCGCCGAGGTCGACGGGCTGAAGTCCGAATGGCGCGCGAATCTGACCGAGGAGATGGACTCATCGCAATCCTTCCGCCCGAACAAGGCCGACTGGCTCGACGGCTACTGGTCGGGGCTGAAGCCCGGCTACCAGTCCTCGGACGACGAGCGCCGCGGCAAGACCGGCGTGGCGATCGAGACGCTGCGCGACATCGGCGCGAAGATCACCGTCGCGCCCGAAGATTTCCACGTGCACAAGACCGTGCAGCGCTTTCTCGAGACGCGACGCACGGCGATCGAGACGGGCGTCGGCGTCGATTGGGCGACCGCCGAAGCGCTGGCCTTCGGGTCGATCCTGCTGGAGGGCCGCCGAGTCAGGCTCTCGGGCCAGGACAGCGAGCGCGGCACCTTCTCGCAGCGCCACAGCGTGCTGATCGACCAGGAGAACGAGAGCCGTTACGTTCCGCTCAATCATCTCGCGCCGGAGCAAGGGCGCTTCGAGGTCATCAATTCGATGCTCTCCGAAGAAGCGGTGCTCGGCTTCGAATATGGCTACTCGCTCGCCGATCCCAACACGCTGACGCTGTGGGAGGCGCAGTTCGGCGACTTCGCCAATGGCGCGCAGGTGGTCTTCGACCAGTTCCTGTCGGCGGGCGAGCGCAAATGGCTGCGCATGTCGGGCCTCGTCTGCATGCTGCCGCACGGCTATGAGGGCCAGGGCCCCGAGCACTCCTCGGCGCGCCTGGAGCGCTTCCTGCAGCTCGCCGCCGAGGACAACATGCAGGTCGCGAACTGCTCGACGCCGGCCAATCTCTTCCACATCCTGCGCCGGCAGCTGCATCGCAACATCCGCAAGCCGCTGATCCTGATGACGCCGAAGTCGCTGCTGCGGCACAAGCGCTGCGTCTCGACGATCGAGGACTTCGGTCCGCAATCGACGTTCCACCGGCTGCTTGGCGACCGTGCGGCGACTGTGCGCCCGGAAGAGGAGATCCGCCGCGTCGTGCTGTGCTCGGGCAAGGTCTATTATGATCTTTTGGAGGAGCGCGAGAAACGCGAGGCGAACGACGTCTATCTGCTGCGCGTCGAGCAGCTCTATCCGCTGCCCTTGAAGCAGCTTGTGCTGCGCCTCGGCAAATTCAAGCGGGCCGAGGTCGTCTGGTGCCAGGAGGAGCCCAAGAACATGGGCGCCTGGACCTATGTCGAGCCCTATCTCGAATGGGCGCTGGGCCAGGCGGGCGGCGCGTCCAAGCGCCCGCGCTACGTCGGGCGCCCGGCGTCCGCCTCCACCGCGGCGGGGACGATGTCGAAGCACCTGGCGCAGCTCAGGGCGTTTGTGGACGAGGCGTTTGCGAGGTGAGCTTCGAGGGGGATTGGAGCGGCGCGGGCCCTCATCCGACCTCGCTTCGCGAGGCCTCCTTCTCCCACTTCGTGGGAGAAGGAGCGCGCCTGAATTTTTCGCGCATGCCGAAATTCTCGACCGCCATTCCCGGCCGGCTCTCTCTCTCTCTCTCTCTCTCTCTCTCTCTCTCTCTCTTCTGGCCGCCCGGCGTGACCCGTAGTATTCTCCGCGCATGTCCGCACAGCCGCAGCAGCGCATGAACGTCGAAGAGTTCCTTTCCTGGAGCGAGCGCCAGGAGGGACGCTTCGGACTCGTCGACGGCATGGTCTACGCCCAAGCCGCAGAGCGCGCCGCGCATGCCCGGATTAAGGGCCTCGTCTTTCTCGCCTTCGTCAACGCCATCAAGCGGCGCGGCTTGAATTGCGAAGCGCTGCCCGACGGCATGGCCGTGCGCATCGGCGCGCGGACCTTGTTCGAGCCCGACGCCCTCGTCTATTGCGGCCCGAAGCTGCCGCCCGACGCGCTGCTCGTTGAAAATCCGCTCATCGTCGTCGAAGTGATTTGGCCGACCACCGGGCGCAACGACCATACGCGCAAGGTCGCCGGATATTTTCAGCTGCCGGGCTTGCGGCACTACCTCATCGTCGATCCGGACGAGGTCCTCGTCGTGCACCACGCGCGCGGAGAGGATGGAGTCATCCGCACGGCGCCGCTGACGGAGGGCGTCGTGACGCTCGACCCGCCGGGGATCGAATTTTCCTTGAGCGAGATCTATCCGACGGATTGAGGCTCACGACCGCCGCTGGATGCGCGCGGCGAAGAAGCCGTCGAGCCCCGCGAGCCGCGGATTCTCGTTGGGCAAAAAGTGTGGAAGCGTGCGCAGATCGCCCTCCGCCGTGACGAATTCGCTTGAAATGCCGGCCTCGCCGGGCTCGATCGGCGCGCGACGAAAGTCCGGATTGCGGCGCAGGAAGGACGCGATCTGCAATTCGCCCTCTTCCGGCTCCAGCGAGCAAGCGCAGTAGACGATGCGCCCTTGCTGCGCCGTCAGCGCCGCGGCGCGGTCGAGCATCTTCGCCTGCAGCGCCGCGAGCGCGTCGATGTCGCTCGGCTTCTTGGTCCAGGCCACGTCGGGATTGCGGCGGATCGTGCCCGTCGCCGAACAGGGCGCGTCGATGAGCAGCGCGTCGAAGACGGGCGCGAGATAGCCCGTCGCGTCGGCGACCGCGATTTCGGCATGCAGCCGCAGCCGCTCCAGATTGGCGGCGAGCAGCTTCAGGCGCTCGGCGGAGCGATCGAGCGCCGTGACCTTGGCGCCCGAGAGCGCGAGCTGCGCGGTCTTGCCGCCGGGCGCCGCACACATGTCGAGCACGCGCTCGTCCGCTTTGGCGCCGACGAGCCGCGCCGGCAGCGCGGCGGCGGCGTCCTGCACCCACCATTCGCCCTCGTCGTAACCCGGCAGCTCGACGATGGCCGCATGCGTGAGCAGCCGCACGGAGCCGGTCGGCAGCAGAGCGCCGTCGAGCCGCCGCGCCCAGCCGGGCGCATCGGTTTTGACCGTGAGGTCGAGTGGCGGCTCCTGCATCTGCATCGCGATGATGGCTTTCGCCGCCGCCTCGCCATAGGCCTTGCGCCAGCGTTGCGCGAGCCAGGGCGGCGCGTCGAACTCGCCCGTCCGCGCCAGCGCCAGAAATTCTTCGCGGCGGCGCGCGAGGTTCCGCAAAACGCCATTGACGAGCCCTGCGAAGGCCGCACTCTTGGGCTCGAGCCGCACGGCGCGCACCGCGAGGTCGACGGCGGCGTGATCCGCCGAGTCGAGAAACAGGATCTGCGCGGCCGCTGCGACGAGAATCCACTCGAGCCGCGTCGCCGATTTCGGCAGGCCGGACTCGAGCAAGGAGGCGAGCGCCTTGCGGATCACGCCGAGGCGCCGCAAGCTCGCGGTGACGATCGATCGCGCGAGGGCGACGTCGCGCGGCGCGAGGCCACCGAGCCGCGGCGGCGCGGCGCGGGGGGAAAAACATTCGTCGAGACGGTGGCCGCCCTGGACGATATCCGCGATAATATGCGCGGCGGCGAGCCGGGCCATGAGG
>DATHCI010000179.1:0-37274 GCA_035319645.1 Methylocystis sp.
GCCGGTCGCGGATCCGATCGAGGCGCTGCGCGCCGCCATCGAGAAGCCGAGGCGAGAAAGGCCTCACGATTCGAGGGTGAGCCTGGTCATCGGTCCCGAAGGCGGCTTCGACGCGGATGAGCGAGCGCAACTTCTTGGTAAACCTGACGTAGTACAGATCTCTTTGGGTCCACGGATCCTTCGCGCCGACACCGCCGCGGTCGCCGCGCTGGCCTTGATTCAGGCGACGATCGGCGACTGGCGCCGAGAATGGCGATGAAGACACGATGCCGCCATGATGTGCGCGTTTAGTCATCTCGCCAACCGCCGGAGCGAGTCCCCGGCGCGTCCGGTTGGAAAACGAGCCCGTCGGCGCCGTGGAGCGCACCGGATCCGCGGATGACGGGAGAAGCGGGGCGTCGAGCGTATGGCGGCGTCCAACCAGTCGTGAGGGCGAACGACGGATGAATTCCGATTTGAGGCTTTTCCGGTCTGGGGACGCGCGGCGCGTGGCTTTCGCGGCTCTGGCGGCTCTCAATATCCTTCCTGTTTCGGCTGCTTTCGCCGAGGGGCCCGACACGCAGCTTCAGGCCCCCTGCGCCGGTCTCGGCGGCGACTTCGTGGCCGTCGCTGGCGCGCGCGGCTGCGTCCGAATCGGTCATGTCCGCAGCGAGTCCACGCATGCCCGCTCCCGCGCCGCGGACTATCCCGTCGGCTTCAGCGCGGCCGGCGACGGCCTGCGCCCAGCCTCGGAGACTTACAAAATTCGTTCTGCTCCCACCGCCGTGCTGGACTTCCTTCCGCATTGAGACAGGATGCAAGTCCTGCGGCCACGCTCCCGCCTGACTGCGCGCGGGTCGCGTCCTCTCCTCGCTCTCGCCAGCAAAAGCGTGCGTTCTGAGGAAAAACTGTTTATAAGATTGAATGGCGTCCGAGCGCGTCATGGCCAAGGCCATTGGCAAAGCTGCGTTGCGGATGATTTTGGCGTCGAGGCTTCGTCCGCCGAGAGCCGCGAGCCCTGAGGGGCGTGCTTGTCGAAGCGACGACCGTGACGCGTCTCCGCCAGCCGTCCGTGAAATTCAAGGGGAGAGAATGCCGACAATCGCTCTCGTGGACGACGATCGCAACATCCTGACCTCCGTGTCGATTGCGCTCGAGGGGGAGGGCTACCGCGTCCAGACCTATACTGATGGCGCCGCCGCGTTGGAGGGGCTGCGAGCGAGTCCGCCGGATCTCGCTATTTTCGACATTAAGATGCCGCGCATGGACGGGATGGAGTTGCTGCGCCGGCTGCGGCAGAAGTCCGACGTCCCGGTCATTTTCCTGACCTCGAAGGACGAGGAGATCGACGAGCTCTTCGGTCTCAAAATGGGCGCGGACGACTTCATTCACAAGCCGTTCTCGCAACGTCTTCTCGTCGAACGCGTCAAGGCCATTCTGCGCCGCTCCAACCCAAAGGAGGCGGCGGCGCAAAAGGAATCCGAGGCGAAGGTGCTGGAGCGCGGGGCGCTCGTCATGGACCCCGAGCGGCACGCCTGCACGTGGCGCGGCGATCCGGTCGTGTTGACCGTCACCGAGTTCTTGATCCTGCAGGCGCTCGCTCAGCGCCCCGGCGTCGTGAAGAGCCGCAACGCGCTGATGGATGCGGCCTATGACGACCAGGTCTATGTCGACGATCGCACGATCGACAGCCACATCAAGCGCCTACGCAAAAAGTTCAAGGTTGTCGACGGCGACTTCGAGATGATCGAGACGCTCTATGGGGTCGGCTACCGCTTCAAGGAGGCTTGAGCGGCGTACGAGGGGGAAACGGGTCCGCCGATGAGCACAAGGGCGGAGCGACGAACGGCGCAGGCTTCCACGCCCGCGGCGCGGCATAGTCGTGTCTCGCGCGCGATCTTGGCGTGGGCCCGGAGGTGGTCGCGCGCGCTCCAGTCGCGGCTCTCGTCGTCCCTCGCGCGGCGCATTGTCGTCCTCAATCTCGGCGGACTCGTGGCGCTGCTCTCGGGCTTCCTCTACCTCAACCAGTATCCCGACAACATGATCGACGCCCGCATCCAGAGTCTCGCGATGCAGGGCGTGATCATCGCCGCGTCGATCGCGGCGTCTGCGACGCCGGGCGCAGAAGACGTGACCGTCGATCCCGAGAAGCTGCTGCGCCCCGAGCCTGAAAGCGCCGATGACGCGCGCAGCGCCACGCCGCATTTCTCGCTCAGCCCGGAGGTGGCGCCGCTCCTGCAGCGGCTCGTGTCGCCGACCGGCACGCGCGCCCGCATTTACGATAGCGAAGGCGTGCTGCTGCTCGACACGCGCGGCGCCGACCTGGCGCAGCGCCCGGGCGCGGCGAGCGGGCGTACCGCGGCGGCGCAGGCGGAGGGAGAGATAGACGCAGCGACGCTCGTCGAACGAACCTTCGCGCGCCTGCGCCGCTGGCTGCGGCGTCCAGGCCTGCCGATCTACGAGGACATCGGCGACGCCAATGGCAAAGCCTATCCGGAAGTGGCGCGGGCGCTGTCGGGAGCGTTGGAGCGCTCCGTGCGGGCCAACGCCAAGGGCGAAACAGTGATCTCCGTGGCCGTGCCGGTGGCCCGCTACCACAGGGTGCGCGGGGCGCTGCTGCTGACCACGGTCGGCGAGGGCATCGACAAAGCGATCGCCGCGGAACGCTGGACCTTCATCCGCATTTTTCTCGTGTCGGCAAGCGTGATGTGGCTGCTCTCGCAGCTGTTCGCGGGCGCCATCGCCGAGCCGATGCGTCGCCTCGCGGAGGCTGCGGACCGCGTGCGCCGCGGCGTCAAGTCGCGCGAGGAGATCCCGGATTTCACCGACAGACAGGACGAGATCGGCCATCTCTCGGGCGCGTTGCGCGACATGACTCGGGCGCTCTATAACCGCATCGAGGCGATCGAGCATTTCGCCGCCGACGTGGCGCATGAGCTCAAGAACCCGCTGACCTCGCTGCGCAGCGCCGTCGAGACGCTGCCGATCGCCAAGACTGAAGGGGCGCGCGAGCGCCTGCTCCAAATTATCAAGCACGATGTGGCGCGGCTCGACCGGCTGATCAGCGACATCTCGGACGCGTCGCGCCTCGACGCCGAGCTCGCGCGCGCCGACATGGCGACCGTCGACCTCGTCGGCGTGCTCTCGACGGTCGTCGGCGTCACGCAAGCCGTCGAGAGCGGCGACGGACCCCGCGTCGCCCTATCGATCCGCGACTCGGCCTTGGAGCCGCGCCGCGGCGGCTGGCGCGTCCAGGGACATGATTCGCGCCTCGCGCAGGTTTTCGACAATCTGATTTCCAACGCCCGCTCGTTCTCTTCGCCGAAAGGCGTCGTGCGCGTAACCGTGCGTCCTTCGGTGGGCTATGACATGTCCGGCGTGAAGCGCGACGGCTTCGAGACCCTCGTCGACGATGATGGTCCGGGCATCCCGGAGGGCGCGTTTGAGCGCGTGTTCGAGCGATTCTACACGGATCGTCCGGACCAGGGCTTCGGCCAGAATTCAGGGCTCGGGCTTGCGATCTCCAAGCAGATCGTCGAAGCCCACAACGGCAAGATACGGGCGCTTAACCGCACGCTGCGCGCCCCGGATGGAACGGACGCGCCGCTCGCCCCGGGGGACCGCGTGGAAGGCGCGCGGTTCGTGGTTTGGCTCCCGGCGCAGGGATGACCGGAACGACCCATGCGAACGCGCTCCTCATCGGTGAGACCGGGCTCCTGCTGCGCGGTCCGCCGGGCTCCGGCAAAAGCGCGCTGTCGTTCATGCTCATCGAAGCCGAACGGCGCCGCGAACGCTTTGCTCGGCTCATCGGCGACGATCGCGTCCAGCTCGAAAACCTTAACGGCCGGCTCCTGGCGCGGGCTCATCCGCTGACGCTGGGCCTCATCGAGCTGCGCGGATTGGGGTTGGCGAGGCTGCCCTTCGAACCTTTGGGCGTGATTCGCGGCGTCATAGATCTCGCGCCTTCGGGCGCGCCCCTGCCCCGTCTTCCGGATCCGGAAGAGGAGGCGTCCTCGCTCTGCGGCGTGCGCTTGCCGAAACGTCTTTTCTCTCTCGCCGATGCGGCGCTCCTGGAAAAGGTTTCCCTTTTTATTCAACTGATTGAAAGAAAATGAGCAGATTCGTGAGGTTTTTGCTTGCCAATTTCGCTGCGGTGCACAAAAATGTCGCATGTCGACGCCGGAGACAGCATGTCGGGCCTCGTGTATGAAGACGCTTCCGCGCGCACTATAATAGGGGACGGTCGGTTGCCCTATTTCGTGCGGAAGGGCTTGCGTTTTGAGCCTTTGAGGGCCCCAGGCTGGAACGCGGGCCGTCGTGAGGGTGGTAACGTCGAATGATCGGAATGGTCCTGGTGACTCACGGGCATCTGGCGACCGAGTTTCGCGCCGCGCTCGAGCATGTCGTGGGCCCGCAGAAGCAGCTCGCATCGATTTCAATCGGCCCCGAAGACGACATGGAGCGTCGCCGCCTCGACATACTCGAGGCGGTGCGGCAATCCGACACGGGCGACGGCGTCGTCCTGCTGACCGACATGTTCGGCGGGACGCCGTCCAATCTCGCGATCTCGGTCATGAACGGCGGCAAGGTCGAGGTGCTGGCCGGGGTCAACCTGCCGATGCTGATCAAGCTCGCCTCCGTCAGAGAATTCCAGCCGCTTGAGCAGGCGGTGATGCAGGCGCAGGACGCGGGGCGCAAATATGTTTGCGCCGCGAGCAAGATCTTGAACCCCAAGAGCGTCGAGCAGGCCAAGTGAGCGACGCCAAACTCGACGCGCAAGCCAAGCAGGCCGCGACGTCGGAGCGCGAGCTCCTCATCATCAATCGCAAGGGCCTGCATGCGCGCGCGACGGCCAAATTCGTGCAGTGCTGCGACCGTTTCGACGCGGAGGTCACCGTTACGAAGGATGGCGAGACAGTTGGGGGGGCGTCGATCATGGGCATTCTGACGCTCGGCGCGGCGCAGGGCTCGACGATCGTCGTGGCGGCGAGCGGCCGCGAGGCGGAAGCCGCACTCGAGGCGCTAGCCGGGCTCGTGGCGGGGCGCTTCGGCGAGGATGAATAGCTGCTTCGCTACGCTGCAGCCAACGCCTCATCCGGCGCGGGCGTAAAGCCCTCACGGCTGATCACGAATCGGTCCGGCTGTCCTTGCGGCAGCGCGACGAGATCGTCCCGTCCGCTCCAAGGGGCGACCGCGTCGCCGGTCCAGCGGTTCGAGTTCCAGTTCGTGAAGTGCAGATAGAGGAATTCGCGCTCTCCCGCGCCCTCAGCCGTGAGCCGCCCGCGATCGAAGAGCCAGCGCTCCGGCCAAGTCGCCCGTTTGCCGTCGATCCAGGGAAGCGGCGGAAGATTGGTCGAGAATTGCTCGACGAAGCGTCCGCCGCCGAGAAAAGGCGTGAAGAGCCGGCGCAATCTGCGCCCTTTCGGAAAGGGGAGGAACAGATAGGAGAACTTCTGCTCGTCGAAGCTTTTATGCACATTTGTGGAGAGGAAGTGTCGCCAGAAGGGAAATTTGCGGAATGCATTCGCCATGCGCTCGGTGTTGCGCAGCAGCGCGAAATGTCCGCAAAACACGTGAGCATGCGTCGAGATCGCGTCGGCGTCGAGGAATTGCGGCGTGTAAAAGCGGCGGATGTCGCCAAACACTAGGTCGAGATCGCAATAGCCCCAATAGTCGTAGCCTGCCACCTCTGCGGGAAAGAGCGCGGCGAGCGCAGGCCGGACGTCGCTGACCTTGTAGGCGTCGGTCCACTTGGGCGCGATGTCCAGAGTCTTCCCCAAATGATCGCGGAAATCGGCAAAGGACATCGGTTTCATCAGCACGTTGGGCGGAGCGTCCTCGAGCGCCGGCGCGTCGCTGATGACAAGCCAGTCGATCGTCGGATTGAAACGGCAGGAGGCGAGAAAGCATCGCATCCATTGTGGCCAGGGACCGAACCAGAGCGAGAAGACCAGGATGCGCGGTTCAGTCATGGGCGGCGGTCCCTGTTTCGGCGTCGATCTATCCTCTTTTTATTGGAAAAGGGGCGGTTTTTCAGGACATTCAGGGTTAAGCATTAATTACCGAGATTCTTGAGGCGCTTACAGCGCGGCTCTGAAAGAAGGTCCGCTACCGTCCTCCGGCGCCGGCCGCCGTCGTTCGCCTGTCCGCAATGCGGATGCGGGCCAGAAAGGCGCGCCCGCCCGCAGCGAGCGCCTCCCAATGTTCGAGCAAGGCGGGCGGGAAGCGCAGCTCCACGTCGAGCCCGCCGTCGCGGAACAGAAACAGGCAGAAATCGCCCGCAGCCGCCGCCTCGGCGTTTGCCTGATTCGGGCAGCGCGCGAAGAAAGCGCGTCCGTCCGGCGGCGCGAGATAGAGCTGTTCGAGATCGTAAGGAGAGCCCGGCTCAAAGCGGCGCATGACGAGTCCTTCCGGGCCGACGGCGGCCGCGCCTTCGAGAAAGCGGGCGTAAAGCCGCGTCGGGCGCTCGGACGGGTCGAGGCCGTCGTCCTTGACGGAAATGGTGACGAGCACGAGGTCCTGCCTCGACGGCGGCTCTTGCCCATGCTTGGAGCGTTCCGTCACGGGCGGATCGAAATCCGGAAATCTGGCGGCGAAGGCGAGCCGAGCGGCGACGCCGCCCAGGGCCGTCGCCTCGTCGCGCGCATAAGCGGTCGGATAGACGAAGGTCTCTGCGCCAATCGAGGCGGCTCGCATCCCCTCCGGAGTCTCTTCGCTTCGAGGCCATAACAGATACGCCGCGGCGGCCGACAAGGCGAGCGCGAGCGCCAAGCCGAGCAGGACGCGCATGGGCGGGCTAGCTCGTCACGCGCCAGACGTCGCCCTTGCGGCACGCCTGACCCTTGGCCTCCTGGGGGCGACCATTGATGAAGATCTTGTGCGTGTAATCGCGGCAATTGCCGGACTCCGGGCCCGGCGTGATGAAGCCGTATGCAGTATGCGCGCCCCTCCAGCTCTTCTGCTGACCGGAATTCACGGCCTCGTTCTGCGCGGCGATCGCAAGGGTCCGGTCTTTCTCGTCGAGCTCGCGGCCGATCGCTCCGCCGAGGACGCCGGGCGGCACGGGTTCGGGCGCCGCCGGGGCGGCCACAACCGGCGGAGGAGGGGAGCTCAATGACGGCGCGTTGCAGGCGGCGAGGCTCAGGGTGGCGGAAAGCAGCACGGCGAATGATTTGGCGGGGGACATTAAGGTCCTCGGGGAGGTCGTCGCTGTCCGCAGCTTTTGCCCAATCGCGGGCGCGGTGTCAAAGCACGGCGCTCAGGCGTTCAGGGCGATGACGTTCTCATACCAGCCCGATTGCTTTCCAAGCTCCGACCAGCGCTTGTCGGCGTCGATCCACTGAAACAGGCCGTAGGGATTGGGGATGGCGGCTTCGTCCATGGTCGCGACGAAACGCTCCAGCCGGCTGAAGCGCTCCTGCGGCGTGAGGTCGGTCCCGGCCGACATCGGCGCGATCTTCAGTATCTTCGTGAGCTCCTCGCTATAGCGCGAACGCCAGCCCTCGGTTCCGATCGCGTTGGACCCCGCCAGCCCGACCTGATGATACTGCATCAGCCAGCCGTCGCTCTGATAGATGAAGCTCCGGTGTTCTCTGACGAATCTGAGCGTCTCGTTGAACTCGTCCTCCGTCTCGCCCGGATAGCCGATGATCCACAGGGTGCTCGTTATCACGCCGGCGCCGCTCAGCGTCTCGAGCACGAGGCTCATCTGGTCGGGATTGGTCATCTTGACCATTTCGTCCAGAATGCGCTGGCTCGCGGACTCCATTCCGATCCGCGCGCGGTAGAGGCCGCCTTTTTTCCACTCCGCGACGCGCTTGGAGTCGCAGCAGATCGGGTCGGCGCGCAGGTAGCAGTCGAGCTTGTAGTCCAGGCCGCGTCTGATCAGGTCGCGGGTGAGCGGAGCGATCACCTGGTTGGCGAGGGAGTCGCAGAGGTAGAAACTGGTTCTGTTGTAGCGCTGCGCCAGCCCTTGCAAGAGATCCGCGGCGCTCGTCGGCGCGATTCTCGAGAACCCCTTCCAGAACACCGTCTCGGCGCAGAAAGAGCACTCGAAAGGACAGCCGCGCGACATCGAAGCCGAGAGCTGCAGATATCTGCCAACGTCGAGGTCGCCGTAGTCGGGCGGGGGAAGCTCGTCGAAGCGTTTGGGCTTGCCGTGCGACGCGCCCGCCGCGGGGGCGATGATGCTGCGCTCTTGCGGAGGCGCGTCGAGAATATCGAGAAAAGCCTGCTCTCCCTCGCCGACGACATAGTGGTCGATGAAACGATGCGCCTCGAAGAAAGCGCTGATCTCCTGGGCGCTCGAGGCGATCCCCATCATCGGCCCGGGACCGCCGACGAGCGTGCGCAGCTTGGGATCCGCCGCCTTGCAGCGCTCCAGAATGAACAGCGTCGACGGCCAGGTCGAATTGAACAGGGAGCATCCGACAACATCGTATTTCTTGCGCCCGAGCAGAGCGTTCAGCGACTCCTCCACGAGACGATAGAGCTCGACGAAAATCTCGTCGAAAGCCGCCACATTCAGCCTCGATCGGAATTCCCGCGCGTCCTCATGCGCCATGTTCAGCGCCTCGGCCACGAGGTCGGCGTAGTCCGGGCGACGCCTCGCGTTGAGGAACAGGATCTGATGCACGGCCAAGGCCTCCGTGCCGTTGCGTTCGATGTTCCACTTGGTCCAGCGCGGGAACATGCGCTTGCCCAGGTCGAAATAGCGCCGTTGCAGGCTGAAGATTTTCGGCTTGGCGTTGAAATCGAAAATGTCCACCGGATGGCCGCGCCGTTCGGCGAAGGCTTTCAGCGAGCTCACGCCGAGCGGCACGCATACGGGATCCCAGAACGGGGGAACCAGCAAAAGGACTTTCTTGCCAGACGCCACGAGCCGCACCCCTCTCACCGGGCAGTCCCGCATGAGCCGCCGCGAGACGCGACTATGCGCCAATTTTCAGACGAGGCCAATGCAAACGAGGCAAACGACGCTTGCCGCCTGCGAATTCCGCTTCGAGCGGCGAAGCGCGGCATGCGCTTCCGCTGCTCGACCTTTTCAGAGCGTGAGCACGGTCCGATCGTCGGTGGTCCTGTCATCGAATCGCGTGCTCGGTCCAGCCTCGTGACGCAGCGCGGCTTGCGTCCGTCGAATTTTTCATGGAAGGGAACGCATTCGCCGCGCAGAAAATATCCGAGGGGAAACGCATGAGTGACGAAGCTGTCCTCGACCGACTCGTGGAAATCATCCGCACGGTGCTCGACGAGCCAGCGGCCCAGATCACACTCGACTCCAAAGCCTCCGACGTGCCGGGGTGGGATTCGATGTCGCACATTGCGATCGTCGTCGCCGTGGAATCGGAGTTCAAGATCAAGTTCCGCACCGCCGAGATCGAAAGATTGCGAGACGTTCGCGACTTCGTCGAGCTGATCGGGTCCAAGCAGCATTGAGGCCGCGCGCGCTCAGAACTGGAAATAGAGGAACACGCGCGAGTCCTGCAGCATGATGAGGTCGCAGCCGAGCAGCGCGCCGCCTGCCAGCGACGCGGCGTAGCTCAAGCGCAGGCGCGGCGCGGCTGCGGCCTTCATGAGCCACTCCGCGAACTGTTGGGTGTTGGGAAGAGCCCAGAGGATGAAGAAGCGCACGGCCAGATCGAGATAGGGCGGCGCCATGCCGACGTCCTCCGGCGAGGCCCATCCATTGAGGCCGACGAGGCCGCCGAGAATCGTCGCCGCCTCGACGACTGAGCTTGCGCGAAAGAACACGTTGCCAATAAAGACGATGAGGCATGTCGCGAGAACTTGCGCGCCCACGATCGCGACCCTGACGGGAGCGGGCGCGGCGTTCCACGATTTCGGGCCATAGGCGCGCCAGGCCTGGTTGATCGTCAAATAGCTTGCGTGCAGCAGGCCGAAGACGAAGAACTGCAAGCCCGCGCCGTGCCAGACCCCCGCGAGCGTCATCGTGACGAAGGTCGGCGCCGCCACGCCTTCTAAAAAGCCGCGAAAGTCCGCGGCCCCGCGTCGAAACGGCGGCAGCCCTCGCCGTTGCCGGCGGCGCGCGACGAAGAGGGCGATCGGGTTGTAGACGAGCAGCGTCAGGTAGCGCGTCAGCGTCATGTGGTAGCGCTGCCAGAAGTCGATGATGGAGCTGCATTTGTACGGAGAGTTGAAGTTCAGCGGGAATTTGAGGCCGAACATTGCGGCGAGTCCGATCGCCATGTCCGAATAGCCGGAGAAGTCGAAGTAGAGCTCCATGGAGTAGGCCAGGACGTAGCCCCAGGTGGAAAGCGTCCCGAACAGCTCGGGATGAGAGAATCCGAGGCCGACCTGTCGCGCCAGCGGATCGGCCAATATGACTTTTTTCGACAGCCCGATGACAAAAAAGACGGCGCCGCGCGCGAGATTCTCCGCCGTCAGGCGAAAGGTCGCGGAATCGAGGAGCTGCGGCGCGATTTCGCGCACGTGCAGGAGCGGGCCGGACGCGAGATGCGGAAAGAAGGTCACGAACAACGCATAGCGCAAGAGATCGAGGTCCTTCGCCTCCCCCTGGCGGCAATCGATCAGATAGCCGATCTGAGTGAAGGTGTAGAACGAAATCCCCAGGGGCAGAATGACGGTCGCATCCCCCGAGGGCAAGCCCCGAAGCTCGGCGAAGAAGGCTTCGATCGCCATGAGATATTTGAAATAAAACAGCGGCGCCAGATTGCAGATGACGCCGATTGCCAGGATCAGGCTCGCGCGCCGCGGCGGCGGCCTGTCCTGTGCGTCGCTTTCTTTGAATATGCGCAAGAGATACTTGCCGGTGGCGAAATTGCACAGGATCGAGACGACGAGCATCGGAATGAACGCGACGGTCCAATGCGCATAGAAGGCGAAGGAGGCGAGAGCGAGCCATGCCGTCGCCGTCCGGGGACCCAGCTTCGTGGCAAAGTGATAGCCGACCAGACAAATGGGGAGGAAAACGAAGATGAACGCATAGGAATTGAAGACCATTCAGACCGCCTCTCCTCGACTTCGTCTTTCCCGAATTGGCTTGAGCCGGGCTCACTCGATCTTTTCCCGGAGCATGTTCTCGGCCTTGTTGACGTATCGCTCGACCGTGCGGCTCGACAGGCCCATGCGCTCGCCGATCTCGACAAAGGTCAGCTCTTCGATGCGATTGAGGAGAAAGGCTGTCCGATTCTCTGAGGGCAATTCCGCCAAGGCCGACTCGAGCCGGCGCAACTGGAGGGCGCAGACAATGGATCGCTCGGGGCTGATCAAGTTTTCGGCATCTTGCGCGGACGGGTCGTAAAAGCTGAGTTGGCTCTTCGTTTTGCGCGCGAGATCGACGGAGAGATTAGCCGCGACTCGGAAGATATAGGCGCGCGGGTGCGCGACCGGATCGGGCGAGTTTCGCTCGAGAATGTGCAGGCACACCTCTTGCAGGAGGTCTTCCGCCTCCTGAGTTCCGACGCGCTGTTGCGCAAAACGCCTGACTTCTTCGACATGAACAAGAAACGCATCCTTAAGATCGGAGGAAAGCAGCGAATCTTCGTATTCCTCGGCTAGAGGTGGGAAGGTCGGGGCGAATCCGGGGGTCGACGCCAATACGCCGGCGAACGCGACAGATGAGGACATGGAAGGTCTTTCCCACTGGTGGCGGCATTGGGGCCGCCTCGACAGAAGAAGGGCGCACGAAGCTGTTGTCCGCGCGCGCTCACGGAAGAGCGCGTGTCCCGAACCGTCCGGCTTTGTCGAAGCCGATCAAGTCGGCTCCAGTCGAAGACCGCAAAACGCAAAGCCCCATCTCGCGCTCGGCCAGTTGAGGCCTGGTTTGCGGGCGGGGGGCGCGTCCGGATTAGGTGTCGGGAAATTCTTTTACGGGAATTTTTTCAGGCCAATGTGGGAGGGCCGCGCGCCGAGAAAAAACTCGCCGACGCCGATGCATGTCGCGGTTCGTTGGAGGGCGGCAATGCAAATTTTTCCTCGCCGAAGCGAGGCGTGCTCACGAAAGCCGCGCGAACTTCGAGGAGGGCCGTTCCGGTCGCGTTGCATGCGACCATCGAGCAGAGGCGGTGACCCCCAGGAGGGCACTTGTCGGGCGCGTTCGACGCCGATGCGGCGGCGCAAAGGACCGTTCCCGGATTTTGGAGGGGCGCGATGCTTGCGGCCC
Source organism: Methylocystis sp. (assembly GCA_035319645.1). Taxonomy (GTDB): domain Bacteria; phylum Pseudomonadota; class Alphaproteobacteria; order Rhizobiales; family Beijerinckiaceae; genus Methylocystis. Next base: position 12,122 of record DATHCI010000179.1, read on the forward strand.
AATAAAGCGCGACCTGTAGCAGGGCGACGCAGAGCGCCAGACCCCATACCCGGCGTGTAAGCGGGGCCCGGTCGCCGACGCGCGCGTGCGCGCTGATCGTTACGCCCGTCACACCAACTGAATTTCTCGCCTGCGACGCGTCTACTGCGTACATTACCCCGTCCTTACAGGCGGATCCAACCGCAGCTGTACTGTACAAACGCGAGCGGTGTGCGTCAAGCGAACATCGTGAGATTTTAATGGGCTCAACCAGAGCCGCGCCAGGACACCCAGAGCGTGTAGTCTACCTGAATTCTACTAGATGAAGATTTTTCTTCAGCCCTTTCTTTGAGCGCGAGTTCGAGGTCCGGGTCCCGTCGGACGCGCTTGGGCCCGAGACTTAAATTTTTTTCTCCAGACCTGTCGTGTTTGCCTCGGCTCGAACGTCTAAGGAGCAGAGGGTGTTTAGTCCCGAGCGGCGATCGGGTCGCCGCTCGGGGACGGTCGCCCGTGACCGGGTTCCGGGAAGAGGACGCGAGAGTGGGGACGCTCATGTTCCCAGGGCCGCGGATGGGAAGCGGTGGGAGAGGGTTGCAGCAGATGGACGAGCTCCCTTGTGAGGCTCAGGGAGCTGAAACGAAATCGGCGAACGGTTGGCGAGTCGCGCAGGACGGTGAATGCGAGATGGGGATTCCCATTGCGGCGGGCGTCTCTTTGAGCGACAGCTATCTGGAAAGACAGGCGACGATCGAGTCGAACGCGCGCGCTTATCCGCGCCGACTGCCGATCGTTCTCGCGTCGGGCCGAGGCGTGACGGTTCGGGACGTCGACGGACGCGAATACATCGACTGCCTCGCGGGAGCGGGCGCGCTTGCGCTCGGCCACGGCCATCCGGTCGTGGTCGAGGCGATCCGGAAAGCGCTCGAGGAAGGAGCGCCGCTGCAGACGCTCGATCTGCCCACGCCCCTCAAGGACGATTTCACACGCACGCTTTTCGACAGCCTCCCTCGAGCGTTCGCGACCGACTACAAGATTCACTTCTGCGGGCCGACGGGCGCCGACGCTGTGGAGGCGGCGTTGAAGCTCGCGAAGACCGCCACCGGCCGGAAGGGCCTACTGGCCTTTCACGGCGCCTATCACGGCATGACGCAGGGCGCGATGAGCGTGACCGGCGAAACGTCGCCAAAATTGGCGATGGAAGGGCGCGCGGGGGACGTGCAGTTCCTGCCGTTCCCGATCGAATATCGTTGTCCGTTCGGGATGGGGGCGCAAGCGAGCGCCGACATCAGCGCGCGCTTCCTGGCCACGGCGCTCGGAGATCCGAACAGCGGGCTGTTGCCCCCGGCCGCAGTCATCCTCGAAGTCGTCCAGGGCGAGGGCGGAATCAATCCGGCGCCGGACGAATGGTTACGAAAAGTGCGGGAAATCACGACTCGCCACGAGGTGCTGCTTATCGTGGACGAGGTCCAGACGGGGATCGGCCGCACCGGACGCCTGTTCGCCTTCGAGCATGCGGGCGTGGCCCCCGACGTCATCGTGCTGTCCAAGGCGATCGGCGGCGGCTTGCCGCTCGCCGTCATCCTTTATCGGCGTGAGCTCGACGTCTGGCGGCCCGGCGCGCATGCGGGGACGTTCCGGGGCAATCAGCTCGCCTTCGCAGCGGGCGCGGCGACCGTTCGTCACGTGGTTTCGACCCATCTCGAGCGACAGGCGGAAGCGGTCGGCGACAAGCTTCAGTCGCTGCTCTCGGAAGTCGCCAAGGAGTCGGACTGGATCGGTCACGTGCGCGGGCGGGGCCTGATGCGCGGCGTCGAGATCAGCGATCCGCGCAGCAGCGAGTCGTCGCCGGGATCAAACGGCGACTCCGCGGCGAGCGCGATGTCGCGCCGCATTCAGGACGAGTGCCTGCGGCGCGGCTTGATCATCGAGCTCGGCGGCAGGTTCAACGTCGTCGTGAGGTTCCTGCCGCCGCTCATCGCGACGCTCGGCGACGTCGAAGAGATCGCGGGGCGTTTCAGCGAGGCGGTCAAAGCCGCCGAGCGCGCCGATGTGTCGCGGGCCTGAAGGCCGGCGTCCGCTTGCAACCAAAGCCCGAGATGCAAAACTGGGCGCCAGACTGAAGAGGACAGTAGCATGGCCTGGGAAGAGGACGAAAAGCTCGTCTACAAGGTGGTCGTCAATCACGAGGAGCAATATTCGATCTGGCCGGACTACAAGGACATTCCGGCGGGCTGGCGCGCTGTCGGCAAGACCGGGCTGAAGCCGGAATGTCTCGAATATATCAAAGAGGTCTGGACAGACATGCGGCCGCTGAGCCTGCGCAAGCAGATGGCCGAAGCCGAAGCCAAGGGCGCGTCGAAATGATCGTGGCGATGCGCCGCAGCGAACAGAAAGCGCGGCGCGTCCAACGAATCGTCGCCATCGACGACGACAGGAGACGAATTCGATGAGCGCGGAACTGATCGTCGACAGGCGCGAAAACCTCGATGCGGAGGAGTTCCGCGAGCATTACGTCAAGCGGCGCAGGCCCGTGCTCGTCAAAAATGCGCTCGCAGGCTCGTCAGCGCTCTCGCTTTGGGATTTCGACTACCTGCGCCGAGAGGCTGGCGCCAGCGTCGTGCCGCTCAAGACGCTCTCCGAATCGGAGATCAAGATCTCGCATCAGCGCCTCTCCGATTATCTCAGCGATCTCGAGACGTTCGAGCGGCGAGGGACGCTCGCCGGCTCCAACGCGCCGCCGCCGCCGGCCTATCTGCACGATATTCCGCTCACGGCGTTGTTGCCAGGAGCGCAGGAAGAGCTCGCAGGATTTCCCAAAGACTACTTTCCCGCTTGGTACCGTTCGCGCTGGCCGCAATTCGCGCAAGCCTTCGTCGGGCCGACGGGGAGCCTGACGCCGCTGCATTTCGACTGTCTGCTCACGCACAACCTCTTCTTTCAGGTCAGGGGCCGCAAGCGCTTCGTCCTGATGGCTGCGGAACAAATCAAATACTGCTACCGCCATCACTGGCGTTGGTGCGAGGTCGACGTCGAAGCGCCGGACTTGGAGCGCTTCCCGCTCTACCGCGAGGCGCGACCAGCCGAAGTCGTCGTCGAGCCGGGCGACTGCCTCTATTTTCCTCCCGGAACCTTGCATCACGTGCGCAGTCTGGACGCCGCCCTTTCCTTCAACATCGACTGGCATACGAAGGACAGCGCTGCGGACGGCGTGCTCGCCGGCCTGCGCGGCATGCCGCTGAGGAACGTCTATTACAACGCGGTCATCGCCTTGGGGCTTTGGACCGGCGTTTCGGTGGAAACACTTTATCCCTATTACCGCTCGTACCTCACCTATGTTTCGTGACTTCGGCGCCGTCGGCCAATGGATGAAGGGCTCGTTGAGAGAGAACGCGTAATGTCGGCAATCTGCACGCTCGACCTCCAGGACGAGCTCGCGTCGCGCAATGCTCGGGACGTCGCGTCGCTGCTGCGACTGCGGGCCGAGCTGCAGCCGGATGACGCCGCCTTCACCTTTCTCGCGCGCGGCGAGAGAGAGGCCGCGCGGCTGAGCTTCGGCGCGCTGGACCGCCGCGCGCGGGCCATCGCGGCGCGGCTGCAGAAATCGCTGGCGACGCCGACAGGCGCGCGGGCGCTTCTGCTCTATCCCGCGGGGCTCGACTACATCGAGGCGTTCTTTGGCTGTCTCTACGCCGGCGTGATCGCGGCGCCCGCCTATCCCCCCGGCGGCCATCATCGTCAGCGCTTGCAGTCCATTTTCGAGGACGCGTCGCCTGCGGCGATCCTGACGACCTTGGAGCTGCGCGAGCGCTTCGGCGACGATCCCAGCTGCCGTTTCGGCGAGAGCCCGGTCCCTTGGCTTTCGACGGACGCGATCGACTCGGGCGAAGCGGCCGATTGGGCCCGGTACGACCCCGCGCCCGACAGCATCGCCTTTTTGCAGTACACGTCGGGCTCGACCGGCGACCCGCGCGGGGTGATGGTCAGCCATGGCAATCTGATCGCCGACGAGCAGGTCATCAAGGAGAGCTTCCGGCACACGCGGGGCTCGGCGCTCGTCGGCTGGCTGCCGCTTTATCACGACATGGGACTCATCGGAAACGTTTTGCAGCCGCTCTATGTCGGCGCGGCGGCGCATCTGATGTCGCCGCTTTCCTTCCTGGAGAAACCCGTCCGTTGGCTGCGGGCGATCACGGACCACAAGGCGCATACGAGCGGCGGACCCAACTTCGCCTACGATCTCTGCGTGCGCAAGGTGACGCGGGAGCAGAAGCGGGATCTCGACTTGAGCTCGTGGAAGGTCGCCTTCAGCGGCGCCGAGCCCGTGCGCGCGGGCACGCTTGATCGCTTTGTCGAGGCCTTCGCCGAATGCGGCTTCAGCAGGGACGCCTTCATGCCCTGCTTTGGCCTCGCGGAAGGGACGCTCGTCGTCACAGCTCCGGTGCGCGGCGAGGCGCCGATGGTGCGGCATGTTCAGCGCGAGGCGCTCGAGAAGAACCGAGTGCTGCCGGGCGAGGGCCGCGATGCGATGGCGGTCGTCGGATGCGGGCGACCCTGGCGCGGCCATCGGCTGCGCATCGTCGATCCCGAGACTCGCAAGCCCTGCGCCGACGGCCAAGTCGGCGAAATCTGGTTTGCGGGCGACAGCGTGGCCAAGGGGTACTGGCGGCGGCCCGAGGAGACTGAGCGCGTCTTCGCCGCACGGATCGACGGCGGGGATGACGAAGCCTATCTGCGCACCGGCGACTTGGGCTTCTATTCCGATAACGAGCTCTACGTGACGGGCCGGCTCAAGGACCTCATCATCGTCGGGGGCCGCAACTATTATCCGCAGGATTTCGAGCGCGTGCTCGACGACACGGTCGATGCGACGCGCGCAGGCTGCTGCGCGGCCTTCTCGATCACGGTCGAGGACGAAGAGTCCCTCATCCTTGTCGCCGAGCTCGAGCGCCAGGCGGCGCAGGCGATCCAGAGCGTCGGAGCCGAGGCGCTGTTCAGGCAGATCCGCGAGAATCTGGCCGCAGAATGCGACATCGGGCCGCGCGAGATCGTGCTTGTGCGCTCGGGCGCCATTGCGCGCACGTCGAGCGGCAAGATCCGCCGCGCCCAGTGCCGACGCGACTATCTGGACGGTCGCCTCCCGGTGCTGGCGCGAAGCGGCGCCGCGTCCGAGGCGGCGAGGTCCCCGGATCGCGCGATCCAAGACGCGCAGGGCGCGCAGACCATGCTGCGCCAGGCGATGTCGCTGCTTGCGCCGCCCCAGCGCGCGCAGCTCGCGACGGGCTTTCTGATCTCGCAAGCCGCGCGGCTGTTGCGCGTTCCGGAATCGCAGCTTCACTCCGACTCGCGGCTCGCATCGAGCGGCCTCGACTCGCTGCGAGCGCTGGAGCTCAAGCATGCGCTCGACGAATTGCTCAATGTCGAGACGCCGCTCGCTCTGTTCCTGACCGATAAGACCTTCTTTGAAGTGGCGCAGGCCGCGACCGAGGCCCCCGAGGCGCCGACGATCGAGGCGGACTCTCAAGACCAGCAAGCGTTTCGACTGTCGCTTCCGCAGCAGGCGATCTGGACGGCGCATCAGCTCGATCCCCGCAGCAACGCCTATAACCTGCATCTGGCCTTTGATCTTCGCGGTCGCCTGGATGTCGGGTCCTTCGAGCGCGCGTTCGCGCGGACGGTCGAGCGGCATGCCGCCCTGCGCACGGTCTATCGCGCGGGGACCGACGGCCCGCTCCAGCGTCCTCTTGCCGCGCCCGACGGCGCCTTCGAGGTCGTGGACGCGCGTCTTTGGAGCGATGACGCGTTGCAGCGCGCGCTCGGCGAGCGCGCGGCCCGGCCCTTCGATCTGGAGCGCGGTCCGCTGTTGAAGGTCGCCCTGTTCCAACGCTCGCAAGACCGCTCGACCGCGCTTCTCCACGCGCATCACATTGTCGCCGATCTCTGGTCGCTCGTCATCTTCCTAAAGGAGCTCGAGGCCGCCTATGGCGCGGCGCGCTCAGGGGCGTCGGGGGAGCTTTCGACTCTCCACGCCTCCTATCGCGACTTCGTGAGCTGGCAGCGCCGCTACCTCGCGAGCGAAGCCGCGCGAGCAGACTGGAGCCATTGGCGCGCGCAGCTTGCCGGCGAACTGCCCACCCTCGCGCTTCCCTATGATCGCCGGCGACCTGCGTCGCCCGGCAATGACGGCGCCGCGGCCGTGCTGAGGCTCGACTCCGGTTTGACGAGCGAGCTCAAGCGCCTGGGGCGGACGCGGGACGCCACGCTGTTCGTCGTGCTGCTCGCGGCCTACAAGACGCTGCTGCGCCGGTTCACGAATCAGAGCGAGATCATCGTCGGAACCGCGGCGAGCGGCCGGGCGTCGGGTCGTTTTGCGCCGGTCGTCGGCAATTTTGTCAATCCGCTGGCCCTGCGCACGCGGCTGCGGGCGGACACGGCTTTCGTCGACCATCTCAACGAAGAGAGGCGATGCGTCATTGACGCGCTCGCGCATCAGGACTTTCCCTTCGCGACCATCGTCGAGCGCCTGAGTCCCGAACGCAGCGAGGGGCAATGGCCGGTCTTCCAGACTTTCTTCGTGCTCCAGCAGGCGCAGACGGCGGAACTCGCCCATCTCGCGGAGCTTGCGCTCGGCGAGGATACGCCGCCCTTCGCTTTCGCCGACATCGAGCTCCGCGGCGTCGCGCTCACACCGCGCATCGAACGCTTCGACCTCAAGCTGATGGCGGCGGAGGCCGCCGACGGCGGCCTCGTGCTGTCGTTCCAGTATCGCTGCGAGCTGTTTCGTGACGAGACGATCGAGCGTCTCGCGGAGGATTTTCGCAGGCTGCTCGAAGGCGTCGTCGTCGCGCCGCAGACGCTCATCGGGGCGCTGGACTTCACGCCGCAAGAGCGCCTGTCGATCCTGTTCGGCGCGAAGACGGACCCGGCGCAAGCTTTTGTCCATGAGCGGCTCGCGCGCTTTGCGCGGCAATCGCCTCAGGCGGAGGCGCTCGTCGGGGCGGGCGTGCGCTTGACCTATTCGGAGTTGGAGAACCGCGCCAATCGTCTCGCGCATCTGCTGCGCCGGCGCGGCGTCGGGCGCGGCGCTCGGATCGGGATCTGCGCGAAGCGATCGGTCGAGACGATCGTCGCGATCTTCGCGGCGCTCAAAGCCGGCGCGGCCTATGTTCCGGTCGAGCCCGACCATCCTCCGCTGCGCGTGGCCGCGATGCTGCGGTCGGCGTCGGCAGGCTTTCTCATAGGCGTGGAAAAGTGGCTGCGCGAGGCCCGTATCGCAGGCGTTGAGCCGATCGTCGTCGAAGAGGCGCTCGCGAGCCTCGACGGCGAGCCTGCGGAGCCGCCGGAGAGCGCGCTCGGGCCGGAGGATCTCGCCTATGTGATCTTCACCTCCGGCTCGACCGGCGAGCCGAAGGGCGTCGCCGTAACGCATGGCTCGCTCGCGAATTACGTCGCCGCGATCGTCTCGCGGCTTGGCGAGGATGGTCTGCGCTTTGCGCTCGTCTCTACCCTCGCGGCCGATCTCGGGCACACGGCGTTGTTTCCCTGTTTTGCCGGCGGGGGAAGCCTGCATCTCTTCGACGACGACGAGGCGACAGATCCGGGCCTGTTCGGCGCCCGCCTGGCGCAACAGCAAATCGACGTGCTGAAGATCACGCCGTCGCATTTCTCCGCTCTGACCGACGCTGGCGCGAGGATTTCGGAGCTGCCGCGAAAGGCGCTCGTTTTCGGGGGCGAGGCCCTGCCGCTCTCATTGGTCGAGCGCGTTCGCTCCAATGCGACGAGCCGGCCGGAAGAGCTCGGCTCGCTGCGCATCTTCAACCACTACGGCCCGACTGAGGCGACCGTCGGCGCGCTGATGATGGAGCTCGGGACTGACGCCGGGGACACGGCGCCGATCGGTCGTCCGCTCGAAAACACACGCGTGGTCCTTCTCGGACCCGATCTGGCGCCGACGCCGAAGAGCGTCAGCGGCGAGATTTGCATCGCCGGCGCCGGCGTCGCTCAGGGCTACGTCGGCGGCGCCGATCTGACGGCGGAGCGGTTTCTGCCCGATCCTTCTGGACCGCCGGGCGCGCGCCTCTATCGGACGGGCGACCTGGGGCGCCTCGGCGACGATGGCGTCGTGCGGTTTCTTGGGCGTATCGACGCGCAGCTGAAGATTCGCGGCTTTCGCGTCGAGCCGGGGGAGGCCGAAGCGCGGCTGCGCGCGCATCCGGGCGTGACGCAAGCGGCGGTGCTGCCCTTCGAGACGAAAAAGGGCGGGCCCGCGCTCGCCGCCTTCATCGTCGCCAAATCCGGCGCCGCGCCGACGTCACAGGATTTGCGCGCCTTCGTCCTTGAGTCCCTGCCGGAATACATGGCTCCTTCGGCCTATGTCTTCGTCGACTCCCTGCCGATGACCCAGAACGGCAAGCTCGATCGCAAGCGGCTGCCGGCGCCGGATATCGAGACGGATTTCGATGAGGCCTATCGCGCGCCGCGCAATGCTCTCGAAGAGCGGCTCGCTGCGATCTACGCCGAGCTGCTCGGCCTCGACAGGATCGGCATAGACGACGGCTTCTTCGCGCGCGGCGGCGACTCGATCCTGAGCATTCAGGCCGCGAGCCGCGCAATCGCGAGCGGGCTGCGCGTGTCGCCGCAGCTCATCTTCCGTCACCAGACCATCGCCGAGCTCGCGTCCGTGCTCGCCGGGGCGGAAGCTGCGGAACCGCCGAAGGACCCGAGCGAGCCGGAGAAGCCAACGTCTGCGCCCGTGCGCGTCGACCAGGAGGGGATAGAGCTCGTCTATCCTGCGACGACGCTGCAAGAGGGGCTGCTCTTCCACACGCTCTCGCGGCCGAACTCCGGCGTCTACGTCATGCAGCATCGCTACTGGATCGAAGGCGATGTGGATGTCGAAAAATTCCGCGCCGCGTGGCAGGCGATCGTCGACGCGCATGCGATCTTCCGTACATCCTTCATTTGGGAAAACGCGCCGAGGCGCCTGCAGCTCGTGCATCGGCGCGTCGAGCCGCCATTTGAGCATCTGGATCTTCGCTCAGAGAGCGAGGAGGCGCAGAACGCACGGCTCGACGCGCTGCTCGCCGAGGAGCGACGAGAGGGCTTCGATCTCGCCAAGGCGCCGCTGCTGCGCATCCGTCTCGTGCGGCTCGACGAGCGCCGCCATCTGCTGATCCGCAGCCACCACCACATCCTGTTCGACGCCTGGTGCACCTCGCTCATTTTGAAGGAGCTGCAGGAGAACTACCGCGTCCTCGCCGTAGGGTCGACGCCGCCGATGCGGCGCGGCCCCGACTTCAAGGACTATATCGACTGGCTCGGTCGGCAGGACGTTCGCGCCGCCGAGGCCTTTTGGCGGAAAAACCTGGAGGATTTTCGCGAGCCCACCCCGCTCATCGGCGCGTCCTCCTCGCCGCAATCTCGCGACGAGGCGGAGGGCGTCGAAGATCTGGTCGCCCTTCTTCCCGAGAGCGTCACCGATCGGCTCAGGGAAGTCTCTGCGCGACTGGGCGTGACGGCGAACGCCTTCGCCGAGGCGGCGCTCGCGCTGCTGCTCGCGCGCTACGCGAGCAAGGAGGAGGTCGTTTTCGGCGTCACCGTTTCGGGCCGCCCGCCGGAGCTTCCGGGCGTCGAGTCGATCCTCGGGCTCTTCATCAACGGCCTGCCGCTGCGGGTCGCGATCGACATGAGCGAGCCTCTGTCCGCGCTGCTGCGACGGGTGCTCGCGCAGAACTTCGCGATCCGGGACTATGAATACGCCTCGCTCGCCGAGGTGCAGAAATGGAGCGAGGTTCCGCATGGCGTGGACCTCTTCCAGTGCCTGCTCACCTTCGAGAACGCCCCGGTCGACTGGAGCCTGCTCGAGGACAAAGGCGACTGGCGCTTCACGAGCGCCTGGCACCGCACCCACACGAATTATCCGCTGACCTTCGTCGTCATCCCGGGCGCACGGCTGCATGTGCAGCTGACCTATTCGCCCGCCCGCTTCGCCCGCGCCACGGCCGAGCGGCTGCATGCGCATTATCTCAGGCTCCTCGAGCACATGATCGCTCGGCCCGAGGCGCGCGTCGGAGAGGTCGCGCTGCTCGGCGCGGACGAGCGGCGTCTCATGCTCGAAGGCTGGAACGAGACCGACCGCGACTTTGGCGAACCGCGCGACCTCGTCCAACGGTTCGAGACGCAGGCTCGCCGCACGCCAAATGCGATCGCCGCGGTCTGCGGAGAGGCGAGCATCAGCTACGAGGCGCTGAACGCGCGCGCCAACCGCATCGCCCGGGCCCTCGTCAAAGCGGGCGTCGGCGTCGACGAAATCGTCGCAATCTTCGATGAGCGCGGGATCGATTTCCTTGCCGCGATGCTCGGCGTCTTCAAGGCGGGGGCCGGCTATCTGCCGCTCGACCCGGAGCATCCCGACGGGCGCATCCGCCAGGTCCTTAGCGAATCGAGGCTCAGCGGCGCGCTCTGCGGCGCGCAGCACATAGCACGCGCGCGAGTTGTCGCCGACGAGGCGCCGCCGCTCGATCTGCGGCTTCTGGAGCTGCAGGCGCTCGCGCTCGGCGAGGCTGTTGGCGATCCGACCCCGCGGCATGGACCACAGAACGTCGCCTTCGTGATCTTCACCTCGGGCTCCACGGGCAAGCCCAAGGGCGCGATGGTCGAACATCAGGGGATGTTCAACAATCTCATCACCAAAGTCCCGGCGCTCGGGCTCACGGCGCAGGACGTGATCGCGCAGACGGCCTCCCAATGTTTCGACATCTCCGTCTGGCAGTTCCTCACCGCCCTGACGCTCGGCGCGCGCGTCGAGATCTTTCCAGATGAGATCTCGCAGGACCCGCGGCGACTGCTCGAGGAAATTGTAAAACGCGGCGTGACGATCCTCGAGACCGTGCCGTCGATGATCCAGGCGCTGCTCGACGCGTCCGAAACGCGCGGCGGGTTGGAAAAACTGCGCTGGCTCCTGCCCTGCGGGGAGGCGTTCACGCCGGAGCTCTGCCGGCGCTTCATGGAGCGCTATCCGCAGGTCCGGTTGCTGAACGCTTACGGCCCGGCCGAATGCTCTGACGACGTCTCCTACTACCCTGTTCCCGAGGCGCCGTCAGGCAACGATCTCAGCGTGCCGATCGGCCGCCCCGTCGATAACACGCAACTCTATGTCCTCGATCGCTGGCTCGATCCCGCGCCGATCGGAGCGCCCGGCGAGATTTGCGTCGCGGGCGTGCAGGTCGGGCGCGGTTATCTGCATCGCGCCGATCTCACTGCGGCCGCCTTCCTGCCTGACCCCTTCGGGCCGCCAGGCTCCCGCCTCTATCGCACCGGCGATCTCGGACGCTGGCGCGCGGACGGCGTGCTCGATTTCCTCGGTCGCGTCGACCATCAGGTCAAGATCCGCGGCTTTCGCATCGAGCCCGGCGAGATCGAAGCCTGCCTGATGACGCATCCCAGGGTGAAGCAGGCTTGTGTCGTGGCGCGCGCCGCCGGCAAGGGCGTCTATCGACTCGTCGCCTATGTCGTCGGCGAGTTGCTGGCCGCGAAAGACTTGCGCGAGCACGTGCTGAGCCATCTCCCCGATCACATGGTCCCCTCGGCCTTCATCTCGCTCGACGCCATGCCGCTGACGCCGAACGGCAAGATCGACCGCGCGCAGCTGCCGGCGGAGGATTTGGAGCACACGCTGCTCGTCGCCTTCGTCGCCCCGCGCAACGAGACCGAGGAGGCGCTGGCCCGCATCTGGATGGAAATTCTCGGCGCCCCGCGCGTCGGCGCCTTCGACAACTTCTTCGAGCTTGGCGGCCATTCGCTGCTCGTGATTCAGGCCCGCTCGCGCATCCAGGGCGCCTTCGGCGTCGATCTGCCGCTGCGCGTCTTCTTCGACGCGCCGACGGTCGCGGCCCTCGCCCTGCGCATCGAGGAGGCGCTGATCGCGGAGCTCGAAGCGCTTGACGAGGCCGAGGCCGTCGCGCTGCGCCAGCAGCTCGACGGCCAGCCGGCGGCGACCGCGACAGACTGAAGGAGTCGGGGAAATGGATCCCAAGCAAGATGTCGCGCTCGCAGCCGACGCCAGAGACCGATTGTCGCCCGCGAAGCGCGAATTGCTGCGCATGCGCCTGTCCGGGCGCGGCGCCGAGAGCCCCGCGCAGGCGGGGATAGAGCCGCGTCCGGCGGGCGAGAATCCGCTTTCCTTCGGCCAGGAGAGAATGTTGTTCCAGCTTCTCCTCGAGCCGGATTTGACGCTCTACCACATTCCGCTGCTCGTGAAGTTCGATGGCGCTCTGGACGCGCGGGCGCTTGAAGCGAGCCTCAATGCGATGATCGAGCGCCACGAAGTTCTGCGCTCCTCCTTCACGCGGCTCGAGACAGGTCTTTGGGCGCAGACGAATCATCCGCAGGCGCGGCTCGATCTTCATCGCATCGATCTGCAGCACTGGCCGGCGGCCGCGCAGGAGGCGGAGCTGTCGGCGCTCGTCTCGGCCGAGGCGCGCACGCCTTTCGAGCTGTCGAAGCCCCCGCTCATGCGCGCCAAGCTCGCGGCGCTCGCGCCCGAACGTCATGCGCTGCTGCTAACGATCCACCACATCCTCTGGGACGGCTGGTCCAGCGTGCTGATGATCCGCGAGATCAAGGCGCTCTATGGCGCCCTGGTCGCGGGCCGCGACTCGCCGCTCGAACCTCTGCAGGTCCACTATGGGGACTTCGCGCATTGGCAGCGCCAGCTCGTCGAGAGCGACGCCGGCAAGCGGCAGATCGCCTATTGGAAGCGCCAGCTCGCGGATTTGCCGGAGTTTTCGACGCTGCCCGCCGATCGTCCGCGCGCCGCGGCGCAGCGGCGACGCGGGGGCTCGCACGCCTGGAGCCTTCCGCCGGGCGCACCGGCGCGGCTCACGGAACTTGCGCGCAAATCCAATACGACCCTGTTCGTCGCGCTGCTTTCCGCCTTCTACGCCTTTCTCTTCCAGCTCACGGGCCAAGCCGACTTCGCGATCGGCACGACGATCGCCTATCGTCCGCGCCGCGAGCTCGAGAAGCTCGTGGGCTTCTTCACCAATGTGCTGGTGTTGCGCGCCGACATGGCGGGACGCCCGTCCTTCGAGACGCTGCTCGCGCGCGTCCATGAGGTCGCGATCGAGGCGCAGGCCCATCAGGACGCCCCATTCGAGAAGATCGTCGAGGAGCTCGCGCCGAAGCGCGATCTCGGGCGCAATCCGCTGTTCCAGATCGCTTTCGTCCTCCACAATCTTCCTGCCGAGACGTTGGAGCTTCCGGGCGTCTCGCTCACCGTCGCCGAGACCGACGCGGAGGCCGCGGCCTTCGACCTGGTCATGCATATTTTCGAAGAGACGGATCGGGTGCGGGCGCGCTTCGAATATGACGCCGATCTGTTCGACAGGACGACGATCGCTCGGCTGGCCGCGGATTTCGACGCGTTTCTGGCCAATTTGCTCGAGGATCCGACCCGCCCGATCAACAGCGTCTCGCTGCTGAGCAAGGCCGACGAGGCGCGCCTGATCGCGGCCGCCACATTGCCGCTGGCGCCTTTCGCACAGGAGCCGATCCTGCATCGGCTCGCGGGCGCCTCGGCAAGGAACGACGCCATCGCAGTCGTCAGCCGCGGCGAGCGGCTGAGCTATGGCGAGCTTGCAGCGCGCGCCAACCGGCTTGCGCGCGCGCTGATCGCGCGAGGGGTCGGGCCGGACGTTCGCGTCGGCGTCTTCGTCGAGCCGTCGCTCGAGATGATCGTCGCCATCCTTGGCGCGCTCAAGGCCGGCGGCGCCTATGTTCCCGTCGATCCGTCCTATCCCGCTCCCCGCATCCACTTCATGATGGCGGATTGCAAAGCGGCGGCGGTCGTGGCGACGCGCGCTTCGGCGCGTGCGCTGCCGCCGCTCGACGCGCCGATCGTTCTCGTCGACGACGCGGAAACGCTCGAGCCGTTCGCGGCGGCGGAGCCGGAGTCGCAGGTCTCGCCGGACAATCTCGCCTATGTCACCTACACTTCGGGCTCGACCGGCCAGCCCAAGGGGGTGATGGTCTCGCATCGCAACGCCGTCGCCTCCACGCTGGCGCGCCGCCAATATTACCGCGAGCCCGTCAGCGCCTTCCTGCTGCTGTCGTCGATCGCCTTCGACAGCTCCGTAGCCGGCCTGTTCTCGACCCTCGCCGACGGCGGAACCCTCTGCATCCCCGAGGAGCAGGAGCGGCGCGATCCACAGGCGCTGCTGCGCATCGTCGAACGCTGCGCGGTCTCGCATCTGCTCGCCCTGCCGTCCCTGTATCACGCGCTGCTGGAGCTCTCCGCGTTCGGACGCTGCTCATCCCTGCGATGCGCGATCGTCGCGGGCGAAGAGTGCCGGCCGGAGGTGGTCCTGCGCCACTTTCAAATCCTGCCGCGAGCAGCGCTTTACAACGAATACGGGCCTTCGGAAGCGACGGTCTGGGCCTCGGCCGAAGAGCTTCATCGCGAGGCGCAGCCGCAGGCGATCTCGATCGGGCGACCGATCCCCGGCGCGCAGATTTATTGCGTGGGCCCGAACGGCGATCTGGCGCCGCCGGGCGCGTCGGCAGAGCTGCTGATCGGCGGCGAAGGCGTCGCGCGCGGCTATCTCGACCAGCCGGATCTGACCGCGGAGCGTTTCGTTCCGAACCCTTTCGCAGGTCACGGCGCGCGGCTCTTCCGCACCGGAGACATGGGCCGAGTCGGCGAAGACGGTCGCATCGGCTATCTCGGTCGCATCGACGACCAAGTGAAGATTCGCGGCCATCGCGTCGAGCCGCGCGAGATCGAGGCGGTCATCGCACGGGAGCCCGGAGTCGCGGACGCAGCCGTCGTCGCGCGCCGGGACGGCCAGGGCGTGACGCGCCTCGCCGCCTTCGTCGCATCCGCTCCCGGTCTGGAAGCGGAGCTCAAAAAAAAGCTCGCCCAGGCGCTGCCAGACTACATGGTCCCCGAGAGCATGATCGTGCTCCCTGAGCTTCCGCATCTGCCCAATGGCAAGATCGACCGCGCGGCCTTGGCGGCGCGCGAAACGGAGACGCCCCAGAAGGCGGCGCCCGGGCGCGCGCTCGACGAGATCGAGCTGCTTTTCGCCGAGATCTGGCAGGACGTCCTCGGCCTCGACCGCGTCGAGGCGTCGGACAATTTCTTCGACGTCGGCGGCAGCTCGCTCTCGGCGATTCAGATCGTCGCGCGCATCCAACAGCTCTTCGAGGAGGAGATTCCGATGACGCTCCTCTTCGACGCGCCTACCCTCGCCGAATTCTCGCGCGAGGTCGTGCGCATCGCCGGCCACGAGGGCGCGCCGGCCGAACAGGGGAACGAAGTGTTGACGGGAGGCGAGAATGTCTGAGGGTCTCTACACACTATCCGAGAGCGCCTGCATAGAGCCGCTTGTCGGGCGCTGGCACGCCTGGCCTCACAATCTCGCGCCGGTTCCGCAAAGCCTGCACCTTGTGAATTATCAGCTCAAGGTGCTGCAATCCTATCTCGGCAGTCCGGCGCAGCACGAGCAGGCCTGCAAGAGCCCGCGCTTTCTCGGCGGGCCCTTCGTCAACATCCCCGCGCGCGAATCGGAAAAGCTCAGGGACCTGCTCGAAACGACGCTGCGCACGCAGCAGGACAGCATCGATTTCGCCGAGGCGCTCAACGGCCTCGGCCAGGCGCTACAGCAGGAGGCCAACGGCGAAAGCCTCGAGGATCGCTACGAGGGCCTTCCCGCGCCGCTTCGGGGGCATGTCGAGCTCATCTACGACTATTTCAACCATCCGATCGTCCGCTGCCTCGAAGGTCGGCTGTACAAGAGCCGCTATTACAAGCCGGAACTGCAGTCGCTGCGGCTGTTCGACCTCCTCGAGGACGAGCGTCCCTATTACGCGAGCACGCCGCGCCTAAAAGACGCGCAGTCGATAGACTGGGAGGTTGCCTTCGCCGATCCGAGCATCGACGAATTCTTCCGCCTCGATTTCGAGCCGGCGCCGCGCGAGGCGATCCGCGAGCTGCTCGGCGTTCCGGGGAGGGGCAACGGCGCGCTATCCCCGTTGCTGAAGGAGAGCGACGAAAAAGCGGATCCCAAGTGGCGCGGAGAGGGCGTGCGCATCCGCTATTTTGGCCACGCCTGCGCCCTGTTCGAGACCAAGGATGTCGCGATCCTGCTCGATCCGCTCGTCGCCGGCGTCCCGCGCCAGGCGCATGTGGAGCGTTTCAGTTATGCGGATCTGCCGCGCCATATCGATTTTGCGCTGATCTCGCACGGTCATCACGACCATTTCGTCGTCGAGACGCTGCTGCGCCTGCGGCGCCGAATTGGCGCGCTCGTGGTTCCAAAGAACTCCGACGCTTTCTACGCCGACTTCTCCCTGCGGCTGCTCGGGCAGCATCTCGGTTTCAAAAACGTCATCGAGGTAGATTGTTATGACGAGATTCCTTTCGAGGGAGGCAAGATCACGGCCGCGCCGTTCCTGGGCGAGCACAACAATCTGCCGGGGGCCAAATCGGCCTATTTCATAGAGGCCGGCGGAAAATCGGCGTTGTTCGCCGCCGACTCCAACTGTCTCGACACCGCGATCTACGACCCGATCCGTGAAGCGGTCGGCGGAGTCGACGCGCTCTTCGTCGGCATGGAGTGCATCGGCGCGCCGCTTGCCTGGAACTATGGGCCGATGCTGCCGCTCAAGCCCGAGCGTCGCGTCAACGAAAGCCGCCGTTCGAACGCCTGCAACGCCGAGCGCGCTCTCCATCTCGCTCAGGCGGTAAAATGTGGAAGGGGTTTCGTCTACGCCGTCGGGCGCGAGCCCTGGATCAAGCACATCCTCGCGCTAAACCCGTCGGATAGCGACCCCTACATGGTCGAGATCAACAAATTCGTCGCCAGCGCGAAGGCGACGATGCAAGTCGACGTGAAGCTTCTCTTCGGCAAGTCAGAAATCTTCCTCTGAGACGGCCTGCGGTCGGGCTCTCGGAAGGAGCGAGAATATGAACGAGCTGCTGTTGAATCTGTCGAAGCTCTCGGTCGACGAGCGGCGTCGGCTGCGAGCGCGCCTCGGCGAGGGAACGCTCGCGATCGACCCGAACTCCGCAGGAAGTCGCGAGGACAGACCGCTCTCGTTCGCGCAGCAGCGGCTGTGGCTCCTGGCGCAGATCGAGGCGGAGAACGCGCATTACAACAATTCGGCGGCGCTGCGCGTGATCGGCGCCTTCGACCCTGCGCTGTTCGGGCGCGCGTTGAACGAGATCGTGCGCCGTCACGAGGTCTTGCGGACGATCTTCGTCTTGCGCGACGGCGAGCCGCTCCAGCAGATCCTGCCGGCGCTGACGGTCGAAGCTCCGCTCGTGGATTTGAGCGATCTGCCGCCCGCGGAGCGGGAGGCCGAAGCGCGCCGCCGCATCGCGGCCGACGCGACGGCACCCTTCGATCTCGCCTCCCCGCCGCTCCTGCGCGCGCTGCTGCTCGATCTCGGGAAGCGCAGGGAGACCGGCGAGCGCGAGCATGTGATCGGGATCACGCTGCATCACATCGTCTCCGACGGCTGGTCGACGGACGTGCTGACGCGCGAGTTCGCGGCGCTCTACGCGGCTTTTGCGGCGGGCGAGCCCTCACCACTGCCAAAGCTCAAGATCCAATACGCCGATTACGCGCTCTGGCAGCGCGGCTGGTTGCGGGACGAGGTCCTGGAGCGCCAGCTCGGCTACTGGCGCGAGGCGCTCAGAGACGCGCCGGCGACGCTCGATCTGCCGCTGGACCGGCCGCGCCCGGTCGTTCCCGACCATCGGGGCGCGACGTACGAGTTTACGGCGTCGAAGGACGTGGCGACGCGCTTGCGCGAAGCGAGCCGGCGCGCCGGCGCGACGCTGTTCATGACGCTTCTTGCAGCCTTCCAGCTGCTTCTGAAGCGACACAGCGGCCAGGACGACATCTGCGTCGGGACGCCGGTCGCCAATCGGCGGCGCGTCGAGCTCGAGCCGCTGATCGGCTTCTTCGTCAACACGCTGGTGATCCGCTCCGATCTCTCGGACGATCCGACCTTTGCGGCGCTGCTCGCGCGGGTGCGCAGAACGGCGCTCGATGCGCAGGCGCATCAGGACCTGCCGTTCGAGAAACTGGTGGAAGAGCTCGCGCCGGCGCGCGACATGAGCCGTAGCCCGCTGTTTCAGGCGATGTTCGTGCTGCAGAACGCGCCGGCGACGGAGCTTGCGCTCGCAGGCCTTCGCTTCGAACGCTTCGTCTTCGAAAATCCGACGGCGAAATTCGACCTGGCGCTTTCGGCTCTGGAGCGCGACGACGGGCTGTCGTTCTCGATCGAATATGCGACGGCGCTCTTCGACGAGGCGACGATCGCGCGCTTCGCCCGACATTATTGCGTGTTGCTTGAAGCCATCGCGGCGGATCCGCATCGGCGCCTGAGCGAACTGCCGATTCTCGACGACGCCGAACGTCGCCGGCTTCTGCTGGACTGGAATGCGACGACGCATCCTTGGCGAGCGGGCGCGCTGCTGCATGAGCCGTTCGAGGAGCAGGCGGCGCGCCGGCCCGAGGCCATCGCCGTCGTCGATCGAGGCGTGCGGCTGAGCTACGGCGAGCTGAACGCGCAGGCGAATGGGCTCGCGCATGAGCTGCGATCGCGCGGGGTGGGTCCCGACGTCATCGTGGGACTCTGCGCCGAGCGGTCGCTCGACATGATCGTCGGACTGCTCGGCGTTTCAAAAGCGGGCGGCGCCTATCTGCCGCTCGATCCGACATACCCTGCCGAGCGCCTGGCCTACATGGTCGCGGACGCCCGGCCTGCGCTCATTCTCACGCATGCGGCGACGCAAGGGCTCGCCCCTCAGGGTGCGCCAACGCTGCGGCTCGATGCGGATCGGGACGCGCGCCGAGCGCTTGGGGATCCGGCGCGCATCACGAGTGAACAAAACCTCGCCTATGTCGTCTACACGTCGGGCTCGACCGGGAGGCCCAAGGGCGTCGCCGTGAGTCATGGCGGCTTGGCCAATCTCGCGGGCGCACAGGCGGAGCGCTTCGGCATCGGCCCGCAGAGCCGCGTGCTTCAATATGCGCCAATCAATTTCGACGCCTCGGTTTCGGAATTCGTGACGGCGTTCCTCGTTGGCGCCTGCCTGGTGCTGCCCGAATCGCATGAGCGAACGGGCGAGGAGCTGCTCGGTCTGCTGATCCGGGAGAAAGTCACGCACGCCACGCTGCCGCCGGTCGTGCTCGCGACGCTGGCTCCTTCTCCCGAACTCACGTTGCAGTGCCTGGTCGTCGCGGGCGAGAGCGGGTCTGCCGACGTTTTGCGCCCGTGGGCCGAAGGTCGCCGGCTGATCAACGCATATGGCCCGACGGAGACCACGGTCTGCGCGACGATGAGCGAGCCTGTCGTCGCGGGCGAGAGCCCGCCGATCGGCCGGCCAATCTGGAACGCCGCGGTCTATCTGCTCGACGCGAGCCTCTCCCCCGTGCCGATCGGGGCGCCCGGAGAGCTTTACGTCGGGGGGGCGGGCCTCGCGCGCGGTTATCTGAACCGGCCAGATCTCACGGCGGAGCGCTTCGCGCCAAACCCCTTCGGCGCAGCGGGCGAGCGTCTCTATCGCACGGGGGATCTGGCGCGCTATCGCGCGAACGGAAACATCGAGTTCCTGGGCCGCGCCGATCATCAGCTGAAGATCCGGGGCTTCCGGATCGAGCCCGGCGAGATCGAGGCGGCGCTCGCGCGTCAGCCGGCTGTTCGCGAGGCGGCTGTCGTCGCGCGCGAGGACGGCGCGTTCGGCAGGCGGCTCGTCGCCTATGTGACGGCGCGCGAAGGCTGCGCGCCAGACGCCGCTGCGTTGCGCTCGGCGCTGTCGCGCGAGCTCCCGGACTACATGGTTCCCGCGGCTTTCGTGATCCTCAAGGCGCTGCCGCTGACGGCGAGCGGCAAGGTGGATCGCAAGGCGCTGCCCGAGCCGGATCCCGCCCGGCGCGCCGCGCATCGCTACGTCGCGCCGCGCGATGCTCGCGAGGAGGCGCTCTGTCGCGTCTTCGCAGAGGTCCTGCGCCTGGAGCGCGTCGGCGTCGAGGATAATTTCTTCGAGCTCGGCGGACACTCGCTGGTCGCGGTCACGCTCGTCGACCGTTTGCGCAAGGCCGGATTTTCGAGCGACGTGCGCGCGCTGTTCCTGCATCCGACGCCGGAAGGTCTCGCGGGCGCGCTAGGGGGCGCCGCCGAGATCGCCGTCCCGCCGAACCTGATTCCCGACGGCTGCATGGCGATCACGCCGGAGATGCTGACGCTCGTGCGCCTGTCGCAGGCGGAGACCGACCGCATCGTGGCGAGCGTTCCCAGCGGGGCGGCGAATGTCCAGGACATCTATCCGCTCGCGCCGCTCCAGGAAGGAATGCTCTTCCATCACCTGCTCAGTGAAGGCGTCGATCCTTATGTGAGTGAAACCGTTGTCGCCTGCGCCTCGCGGGAGCGCCTCGACGCCTTTGTCGCGACGCTCAGACGCGTCGTGACGCGACACGATATTCTCCGCACGGCGGTCCTTTGGGAGGGCCTCCCGGAGCCCGTGCAAGTCGTTTGGCGCGAGGCGCCCTTCGTCGTGGAGGAAGTTGCGCTCGACGGCTGCGAGGATGCGCTCGCGGCGCTGCGGGCGCGCTTCGGACCAAAAAGCCATCGCCTCGACGTGCGGCGCGCGCCGCTGCTTCGGGCTCGCGCAGCCTTTGACGCAGAGAAGCAGCGCTGGCTGCTGCACATCTTGGCGCATCATCTGGCGCTTGACCATACGACGCTCGAAATCGTCCTGAAGGAGGCGACGCGCTTTCGCGTCGACGACGACGAGGGGCAGGACTTCGCGCCGCCGCCGTTTCGCAATTTCGTGGCGCAGGCGCGGCTTTCGTCTGATCGCGCGGCGCAGGAGGCTTATTTCCGCGCCGCGCTCGGCGACGTCGAGGAGCCGACGGCGCCCTTCGGGCTGCTTGACGTCCAAGGCGACGGCTCCGACGTCTGCGAGGCGTCTCTCGCGCTCGACCCTGCCTTGTGCGCACGGCTGCGGCTGCAGGCGCGGACGCTCGGGGTGAGCGCCGCGAGCCTGTTCCACGCCGCCTTCGCGCTCGTCCTCGGTCGCGTCTCGGGACGCGACGAGGTGGTGTTCGGCACGGTCCTGTTCGGGCGCATGCAGGGCCTGGACCACGCAGCTCGCGCGGTCGGGATCTTCATCAACACGCTGCCGCTACGCCTGCGTCTTGATGAGACGAGCGTGGCGGCGAGCGTGCGCGAGACGCATGCACGGCTCACCGAGCTGCTCGCGCATGAGCATGCGTCGCTCGCTCTGGCGCAGCGTTGCAGCGGCGTCCAGGCGCCCATGCCGCTGTTCTCGGCCCTGCTCAATTATCGCCACTCGCCGCTCGAGTCCGCGCCCTCGACTTCGACTGGGATCGAGACGGTCTATGAGCAGGAGCGCACCAACTATCCCTTCGAGATCTCGGTCGACGACTTCGGCCAAGCGTTCCAGCTTACCGCCTTTACGCCGGAGCGCATTGATCCCCAGCGCGTCTGCGCCTTTATGCGCAACGCGCTCGAGGCTTTGGCGACGGCGTTGGAGACGACGCCGCAGAGGCCCTTGCGATCGCTGGACGCGCTGCCGGAGGGCGAGCGCCACAGGCTGCTCGTCGAGTGGAACCGGACGGCGCGCGACTTCGGGGAGCCGCGGGATTTTCTTGCGCGGTTCGAGGCCCAGGCGTTGCGCGTCCCCGAGGCGGTCGCAGCGCGCTGCGACGGGCGCGCGCTGAGCTACGCCGCGCTCGACGTGCGCGCCAACCGCCTCGCGCATGCGCTGATCGGGCAGGGCGTGGGACCCGATCAAGTCGTCGGCCTCTTCGACGAGCGCGGGCTCGACTTCCTCGTCGCCGTGCTCGCGATCTTCAAAGCCGGCGGCGCCTATATGCCGCTCGAGCCCGCCTATCCTGACTGGCGCGTCGTCCAAGTGCTCAAGGAGTCGCAGGCGGCGCTGGTGCTCGCCGGGCCTCGCTTGAGCGTCCGCGCGCAAGCGATCCTCGATGCGAACCCCGAGCTTGCGGCGCGCTGTCTCGATCTCGCTGCGCTCCAATCCGGCGAGACAAGAACTGACAGGCCGCCGCGGCGTCACGGTCCTCAAAATCTCGCCGTCGCGATCTTCACCTCCGGGTCCACGGGTCAGCCTAAGGGCGTGATGGTCGAGCATCGCGGGATGTTCAACAATCTTGCCACCAAGGTTCCGGCGCTGGGGCTCGCCGAGCGCGACGTGATCGCGCAGACCGCCTCGCAATGCTTCGACATTTCGGTCTGGCAGTTCCTGGAGGCGCTCACGCTCGGGGCGCGCGTGGAGATCTTTCCAGACGCCATCTCCCAGGATCCGCGCCGCCTGCCGGCGGAATTGACCGCGCGCGGTGTGACCATCCTCGAGATCGTTCCTTCGATGATCCGGGCGATTCTCGACGTCTCGGAGGCCGGGTCAGACCTGCCGACGCTGCGCTGGCTCCTGCCCTCCGGCGAGGCCTTCCCGGCGGAGCTCGGTCGGCGGTTCATGGCGCGTCACCCGCAGGTGCGGCTGCTTAACGCCTATGGCCCGGCGGAATGTTCGGATGACGTCGCCTACCACGCGATCCTGGAGCCGCCGCAGGGCGACGAGCCGAGCGTTCCGATCGGACGCCCGGTCGAAAACACGCAGCTCCACGTCCTCGATCGCAACCTGGCGCTCGCGCCCGTGGGCGTCGCAGGGGAGATCTGCGTCGCAGGACTCCAGGTCGGGCGCGGCTACCTGAACCGGCCCGAGCTCACGGCTGAGGCCTTCGTTCCGGATCCCTTCGGCCCGCCGGGCGCCCGTCTCTATCGCACGGGCGATCTGGGTCGGCGCCGGGACGACGGCGTGATCGAATATCTTGGCCGCATCGACCATCAGGTGAAGATCCGCGGCTTCCGCATCGAGCCCGGCGAGATCGAGGCGGCGCTGTCGCGCCTGCCTCAAGTGCGGGAGGCGCTCGTCGTCGTGCGGTCGGACGGCCCGTCGGGCCGGCGCCTCGTGGCCTATGTGACGACGCTGGCCGGGCATGAGACGAGCGCGACGGGGCTGCGCGCGGCGCTCTCGCAGCTTCTGCCGGACTACATGGTTCCTGCGGCCTTCGTGATCCTCGACTCGATGCCGCTGACGCCGAACGGCAAGATCGACCGCAAGGCGCTGCCGGCTCCTGACGCCGGGTCGCAATCCGCGCAGGCCTTCGTCGCGCCGCACGACGCGGTCGAAGAGAGGCTGTGCGAAATATGGGCGGAGGTCTTGGGCGTCGCGCGCGTCGGCGCCGAAGACAATTTCTTCGAGCTCGGCGGGCATTCGCTGCTCGCCGTGCAGGCGATGTCGCGCATCGCGCGCGCCTTCGATCGCGAGCCGCCCTTGCGGGCGCTGTTCGAACATCCGACCATCACGGGTTTCGCGCGCGCGATGTTTGCCGAAGACGCTGTCGCAACCGGCGCCGCGACACGGATACCGCGCCTCCCGCGCGGCGACGTCTCGCCGCTCTCCTTCGCGCAGCAGCGCGTCTGGTTCCTGGATCGCCTGTCGCCCGGAGACATTTCTTACAACGTTCCGGTCTCGCTCCGGATCCTTGGCCGCTTCGATCTCGACGCGGCGAAATTCGCGCTCGGCGAGATCGTGCGGCGCCACGAGGCGCTGCGGACCCGCTTCGTCCTGCGCGCCGGCGAAGCGCGGCAGGAGATCCTGCCGCGACTCGATCTCGCGGCGCCGGTCGTGGATTTGAGCGGGCTTGCCGAAGGCGAGCGCGAGCCGCGCGCGCAGCGACTTGCCGCCGAAGAGACGCGCCGACCGTTCGATCTGTCGCGCGGTCCGCTGCTTCGGGTTCTGTTCATTGATCTTGGGACGCGCGCTGCGACCGGCGAGCGAGAGCATGTCGCAGCCTTCACCGCGCATCACATTGTTTGGGACGGTTGGTCCACGGATATTCTGATCAAGGAGTTTTCGGCCCTCTACGCTGCCTTCGCGCAAAGCGCGCCGTCTCCGCTGCCCGAGCTTTCGATCCAATATGCGGACTACGCCGCCTGGCAGCGAGAGCGCCTGCAAGGCGCGGAGCTGGAACGTCTGCTCGCGCATTGGCGACAGGCGCTTTCCGGCGCGCCCGCGGCGCTGGAGCTGCCGACCGATCGCCCGCGCCCAAAAATCCGCGGCTTTGCGGGCGCGAGCCTCAGCTTCGTCGTGTCGAAGGAAATCACGCGGCGACTGCGAGAATTGAGCCGCGAGGCCAATGCCACTCTGTTCATGACGCTCCTCGCAGCGTTCCAGGTTCTGCTGTCGCGCTACAGCGGCCAGACGGACATCTGCGTCGGAACGCCGGTCGTGAACCGCCGGCGCGTGGAGCTTGAGGGTCTTATCGGTTTCTTTCTGAACACGCTCGTTCTGCGCGGCGATCTGTCCGGCGACCCGAGCTTCCACACCTTCTTGGGACGCGTGCGGGAGGCGTCGCTCGGCATGCAGGCGCATCAGGACCTGCCCTTCGAGCGCCTTGTCGAGGAGCTCCAGCCTGAGCGCGACATGAGCCGCAGTCCGCTGTTTCAGGTCTGGTTCAATCTGCAGAGCGTTCCGCTGCGGGAGCTCTCGCTGCCGCAAGCGCGCATCGAAGCCTTTGACCTCGGAGACCAGAGTCGCAGCGCGAAATTCGATCTGTCGCTCGAGCTGACGGAAGGATCCGAGGATATCGCCGCGTCGATCGAATATGCGACGGCGCTTTTCGACGCGTCCACGATCGAGCGAATGGCGAGTCACTATCGCGCGCTGCTGGAAGCGATCGTCGCCAATCCGCAAAGCCGTCTGAGCAGACTGGATCTGCTGAGCCCCGACGAGCAGCGTCAGCAGCTGGTCGCGTGGAACGAGACGGCGCACGGCTATGCGCGCGCGGCGCGGGCGCATGAGCTGTTCGAGGCGCAGGCGGGGCGCGCGCCCTTGGCTGCGGCCGTCGTTGATCAGGGCCGAAGCCTGAGCTACGGCGAGCTCAACGCGCGCGCGAACCAGCTCGCGCATGCGCTGCAGAGGCGCGGCGTCGGGCCGGACGTCCTCGTCGGCCTCTGCGTCGAGCGCTCGCTGGAGATGGTCGTCGGCCTGCTCGCCATCTTGAAGGCCGGCGGGGCCTATCTGCCGCTCGATCCCGACTATCCGCAAGAGCGCCTGGCC
>DATHCI010000180.1:0-4754 GCA_035319645.1 Methylocystis sp.
CGCATCGCGGTCGCATGGTCGCCGCGCTGATAGGCGCCATAGGCCAGGTCCACAGGCGCGGCGAGCGGCGCGGCGGGCCAGAGCAGCCCCGCGAGCAACAGGGAAGGCCAGGCGAGCTTCGCCGTCATGAAGCCTCCGCGATCAGCCGTCTGGCTCCCTCCATGGCGACGCCTGCGCCGCGCGGGTCACGCCAGACAAGGTCGCCGAGCATGACAAAATCCGCGCCGGCCCGGATCAAACGGGAAATCTCGCTGACATCTTCCGCAAAGGCGACGCAGGGCGTCGTGAAGAGTTCCGCCCACCAGGCGACGCGCTCCTCGCGCGCGGCGAGCGGCTCCGTCTCTCCAGGCTCGCCGAACAGCAAATAATCGGCGCCGGCCTCGCCTGCGATCATGGCTTCGTGACGCGTCGCCAGCGCGCCGGCGCCGACGATGTGATCCGGCGCCAGCCGCTTGATCGCTGCTTCGAGCGCCGGGCCGACGCCGGAGACATGAGCGCCGTCGGCGCCAGTCGCCTGCACGAGCCCAGGCTTTTCCGCCAGTATGACGGCGACGCCCCGCGATTGCGCAAGAGGCGCGATGTCGGCTGCGATTCGCGCCGCCGCGACGTCGTCTGGAGCAGAAAACCGCAGCAGGAGGCTCGCAACGCCGCCGCCCGCCAGAGCTTCGCGAAGCAAGGGCGAGAAGCCCGCGGCTTCGGAAAGGACGGGGCTCACGAGGTAAATGCGAGGATCGGCGTCGGGCATGCGTCTTTTTGGCGAACAGCGATTAGCGCGTCTTTCATTCGCCGCTCTCCATTTCGCTCATTCCGGATTCGCTCATTCCGGCGCCAGCATCTTTTCGGGGCGCACGATCGTCTCGAACTCGGCTTCGGTGACGAGCCCGGACTTCAGCGCCTCCTCCTTGAGGCTCGTGCCGTTCTTATGCGCCGCGCGGGCGATCTTGCTCGCCGCGTCATAGCCGATTTTCGGCGCGAGCGCAGTCACGAGCATCAGCGACCGATCGAGGAAGCTTTGGATTTGCGCCGTGTCGGGCTCGATGCCGTCAATGCAGCGCAGGACGAAGCTGTCCATGCCCTCGGAGAGCAGGTCGATCGACTCGAGCAGGGCGAAGGCGATCAGCGGCTTCATGACGTTGAGCTCGAGATGGCCCTGGCTCGCGGCGAAGCCGATCGTCGACTGATTGCCGAACACGCGCGCGCAGATCATCGTGATCGACTCGACCTGGGTCGGATTGACCTTGCCCGGCATGATCGACGAGCCCGGCTCATTCTCCGGCAGCCTGAGCTCGGCGAAGCCGGCGCGCGGGCCGCAGCCCATGAGGCGGATGTCGCAGGCGATCTTGTAGAGACCGCTCGCCAGCGCGTGCATGGCGCCATGGGCGAAGACGATGGCGTCATGCGACGCCAGCGCTTCGAACTTGTTGGGCGCCGTGACGAAGGGCAGGCCGGTCTGCGCGGCGATGTTCGCCGCGACGGCCTCGGCGAAGCCTGGCGCGGTGTTCAGCCCGGTGCCAACGGCCGTGCCGCCCTGCGCCAGCGCGAGCAGCTCGGGCAGCACCTTCTCGAAGCGCGCGACGGCGTAAGCCGCCTGCGCGGCGTAGCCGGAAAACTCCTGACCGAGCGTGACCGGCGTCGCGTCCTGCAGATGCGTGCGGCCGATCTTGACGATCTTCTCATAAGCCTTCGCCTTGGCGTCGAGCGCTGCGTGCAGGCGCTTCGTCGCCGGAATGAGCTTGTTCACGATCCCCAGCGCCCCCGCGATGTGGATCGCGGTCGGGAAGCAGTCGTTCGAGGACTGGCCGTAATTCACATGGTCGTTTGGATGCGTCGGTTTCTTCGCGCCGCGCGTGGAGCCGAGCAGTTCGTTCGCGCGATTTGCGACGACCTCGTTCACGTTCATATTGGTCTGGGTGCCGGACCCCGTCTGCCAGACGACGAGCGGAAACTGATCGTCGAGCCTGCCGGCTACGACCTCGCTCGCGGCCGTCACGATGGCTTCGGCGATCCTCCTGTCGATAAGCCCCTTGGCGGCGTTGACCTCGGCCGCCGCGCGCTTGATGCGCGCAAGCGCATGAATGATCGAGATCGGCATGCGCTGTCCGCCAATGGGAAAATTCTCGAAAGAACGCTGCGTCTGCGCGCCCCAATAGGCGCTGGCGGGAACGGCGATGTCGCCAAAGGAGTCGCGCTCCAGACGGTGATCTTGGGTGGTCATCGCGGCTCGGGGTTCGGTGGAAGGCTCGCGCGCCTCGGCGCGGGGGCTCTATGCGGCATTTTCGGCGGGGGGGCAAATGGGGCGGCGGGCGGGCGGGGCGGCTGACGCCTCCTGTCGCGTCGTGACATCGACCGTGAACCCGGGTTGCGGCGAGAGGAGCACGCGGACTATCTTCACCGATCCTTCCCTCGGGAGAAGACGGCGATGGATGATCAACAGTCTGCGGCGACGCCCGATCTCGGCGTTCGGCACGATTATGAATATCAGATCGACCTGCACGGCGACAACGCGCTTGCCTATGTCGCCGAACTCGCCGGGTCCGGCAAGAAAATATTGGAGCTCGGCGCGGGGGCCGGCATGCAGACACAAATTCTTGTCAAAAACGGGCGCAACGAGGTCGTGGCCGTGGAGATCAATCCGGGCGCCGTCGAAAAGCTCAAGCGCTATGTCGACCGGGTCTATCCGCTCGACTTGAACGATCCGAAATGGACCTCCGCATTGGCAGACGAAGGGAAATTCGACGTCGTTATCGCATGCGATGTTCTCGAGCATCTCTACGATCCCTGGACTGCAATCGGCGAAATGAAAAAGCTTCTCAGCGAGGACGGTGAAATCATCATCTGCCTGCCGCACATCGGGAACAGCGCCATCCTGGGCCTGCTATATGAAGACGACTTCGAATATCGCGAAGAGGGACTGCTCGACAAAACGCATATTCGCTTCTTTGGCCTGCGCAACATCGAGGCCTTGCACAAGAACGCGGGCCTGACGATCACGGACGCGCGCATCGTGCTCCGGCGTCCCGAGGTCACGGAATTTCACGCCCGCTGGAACCACTTGCCCAAACGCGTGCGCGCCGCGCTCTCGATCAGCGCGCACGGCGACATCTACCAGGTCGTGACGACTGCGCGGCGCTCGGAGACTGTCTCCACGAGCTTTCGCCTGTCGGAGGCCGCCGCAAAACGCTGCCCGCCGCGGCGCAAGCCTTTGCTCCAGAAGATCGCCGAGACGTTGCTCGGCCTTTGACTCTCTCCACCTCAACCGACCAGAATCCCAGTCCAGTGGCGAACGAAAGACCCTGTCAAATTGAGATGATCCGCCATGCGCCGGAGCGGCCCGTGTCGGCGTTTTTTCGTTTCTTCGATGCTGCGGGCGAATGCGTCATCGCCGTCCCGTTTCGACTGCAAAGGCGCATCACGCACTTCAATGAAGTGATGATGGACCCGAAACTTTCGGTCCAAATCGACTGCGGCGATCCGGAGGCGTTTATTTCCGTCCGTATCAAGCCCTGCGGCTGGCGCTATTATTGGGGCCGCAAGCTCTCTTATTTCCTCGACAATTTTCGCCGTCGGCGGGAGCCCGCGCTGCCGACGCCCGAGCCGTCCCGCATCTCGCCCCTCGTCGCAGACGAAGCCGCAACTTCCCCCTCCACGCCGCTGGTCAGCATTGTCATTCCGACCCGCGATCGCGCTGATCTCCTCGCTCGCGCGGTCGAAACGCTCTTCGAAAAAGCGTCTTGGCCGAAGTTGGAGCTCGTCATCGTTGATAATGGTTCGGTGGAACAAGAGACCTTCGCGCTATTTGATCGTCTCCGAGCGCTGCCATCTGTAACGATCTTGCGTAGAGACGAGCCGTTCAATTTCGCGCGGCTCGCCAATGTAGGCGCGCGCGCCTCGCGCGGTGAAGTCGTGGCGCTTCTCAACAATGACCTGGAAACCGCCAATCCCGATTGGCTCGCGCCGTTGATTGCGCTTGCCGTTGATCCGCGCGTCGGCGTCGTCGGGGCGAAACTCCTTCACGAAGACGGCACCGTGCAGCACGCGGGGATGGCCCTTGGAATCCGGGGCCTCACTGGCCATGCGGGCCGCGGTCGCGCAGCAGACGATCCGGGGCCCTACGCTATGCTGACGACGACTCGGCGCGTCTCCGCCGTCACCGGCGCTTGCCTGCTCACGCGCCGTCGCGTCTTCGATGAGATCGGCGGCTTCGATGAGAGCTTCGTCGTGGAATGCAACGACGTCGATTATTGCTTGCGGGCGCGAGACGCCGGATATGCGGTTGTTTACGCCGCGGAGCCCGCGCTCGTTCACAAGGAAAGCTCCACGCGCGAGGCCCACAAAAAGCTGCGTGCGCAGGAAGTGCTCGACCGGCTGTTGTTGACGAAACGATGGGGTCACGCGCTTATAGACGACCCCTATTATCCCCCCGAACTGACGCTGGCGGATGAATCGCTCGCGCTAGCGACGGAGCCGCGTGAGGGTTAGCGCATGTCCGCTTCGGCGCGGATTTGTCTTCGCCAGAGGCGCGGTCCGGGCGCATGGTTCGCCTTGACAGGCGAGAGCCCGAGCGCCTAAGGCGCGACATGGTTTCCGTCGCCATCGAACAAAAGCGGGCATTCGCCCAGGACTGCTTCAACCGCGGCAATCTGGCTGCGGCGGATGTGGTCTGTCGCGAGGTCCTCGACGATGCTCCGGCCGATGCCGCCTCATTGCGCCTGCTGGCGTCGATCGCCGCCACAGTCGGGATGCGCGACCATGCC
>DATHCI010000181.1:0-6267 GCA_035319645.1 Methylocystis sp.
GCGTCGATGATCCACAGATCGAGGTCGCGCAGGAACGGGACGCTCTCCGCGGGAATGGCGTTCATGTCGGGCGTATAGGCGAAGGCAAGCTCACCCGCTTCGATCCGAAAGCCGAGCGCGTCCATCTCGCCATGCTCCAAGCGGAACGGCGTCGCCTGGATTGGTCCGCCCGGGCCGTCGATGACGACTGGCGCGCCCAGCTCGAGGCGGCGCTCCGTCAGCAGCGGCGGATAGAAGCTGCCGGGCGGCGTCACGAAGACGTAATCGAACTTGTTCGTCATGGCCTGCGACGTCGGCGCGTCCATATAGGCCGGAATGCGACGCCCGCTCATGATCACGAGCCCGCGCAGATCATCGACGCCGTGCGTGTGGTCAGCGTGCGGATGGGTGAAAAGCACGGCGTCGAGTCGCTTGACCCCGGCGTCGATAAGCTGCTCGCGAAGGTCGGGCGACGTGTCGACGAGGACGAGAGTCTCAGCTCCGCCAACGCGTCGCGAGACCAGGATCGAGCAGCGTCGCCGCCGGTTCTTGGGGTTTTTGGGGTCGCATCTGCCCCAGCTTCCGCCCACCCGCGGCACGCCGCCGGAAGAGCCGCAGCCCAGAATCGTGATCGAAAGGCTCAAGGCGGCGGCATCTTGGAGAATAGCCGCAGCGCGTTCGCGGTCGTGGCTGCGGCGAACGCGGCTTCGCTTTCGCCCCTGAGCTCGGCGAGAACCCGCGCGGTCTCGACGACATAAGCCGGCTCGTTGCGCTTGCCCCGATGCGGCGTCGGCGCAAGAAAAGGCGCGTCCGTCTCGACGAGGATGCGTTCGATCGGCAGCGCTGCGGCGGTCTCCCGCAGCTCTTGCGCGTTCTTGAACGTCACGACGCCGGAGAATGAGATGTAGAGGCCGAGTTCGACCGCGGTCTCGGCGAGCGCGCGCGAGGCGGTGAAGCAGTGGAGCAGGGCGGGGAAAGCCCCCTGCCCCATCTCCTCGCGCAGGATCGCGGCGCAATCGTCGTCGGCGTCGCGCGTATGGATCACGAGCGGCAGCCGCGCCTCGCGCGCCGCGGCGATGTGGTTGCGGAAGACCCGCTGCGCGGTCTCCTTCGGCGCGCGATTGTAGTGATAGTCGAGCCCGGCCTCGCCGAAAGCGACGCATTTCGGATGCGCCGCCAGAGCGATGAGGGCGTCTGGCGAAGCCTCCGGCTCCTCATGGGCGTGATGGGGGTGCGTGCCGACGCTGAAATAGACGTCTGGATAGGCCTCGGCGACGGCGGCGACCTGCGCGAATTTGGAGACGTGGGTCGAGATCGTGACGAAGCGCCCGACGCCGGCGGCGCGACCGCGCGCGACGACCGCGTCGCGTTCGGGCGCAAAATCGGGAAAGTCCAGATGACAGTGCGTGTCGACGAGCATGATCGCGGGATCGAGGAAGGGCCGGATTTGGCGGCTAGAAATACAATTCTCATCTTCAAATCAAGTGCGGAGCCCAGCGCCACTGGCAAGAAAGCTTTGAGCGCTCACGCTCGGCATATGAGCATCCGCATGCGCAGGAGCCTCGCCACATGCAACGGCTCTCATTTCAGCTTCCAGCTCGTGGGCGCTCTGCTTCTTCATGGCCAGTTCACCGGACAGGTCGAAGGGCCTCGGTCACCGCCGCAGGATTCCGGCCGATCACCGTGAGATAGGCGCGCGCGGCGGCGTCGGGGTCTTTGCGGCCTTGCTCCCAATCGCGCAAGGTGCCGATTGGAATGTGAAACCGCGTTGCAAACTCCTCTTGCGACATGCCAAGCGCGCGGCGGATGATTTTCGCCTGCGGCGTCCGCTTCATGCGCTTCACATCCGCCTCGGTCAGCGGCTGCGCGTCGGGATCGCTCAGCGCCGCGGCGTGGCGTTCCTCGGCGGTCATCGCGTCGAAGCGGCTCCAGTCCTCCGAGAGGTCGGCGGGTTTAGTTGTTTTGCTCATGGTATTGTCGGTGTTCATAGGGTTCCGCGCCTCGCGCCGATATGATGCGGATGGCCTCGCCTCTCATGGTGTAAACGACAGTGAGGAGGCGGCCACTCGCCATGCCGATAAGGATGAAACGCTCTTCGCCATAATTTTCGCGGTCATCAATTTCCTCAATGGCAAACGGGTCTTTGAAAACGCCCCGCGCCGCCTCGAACCGAACGCCATGCTTGGCGTAGTTGTAAGCGCCCTTGTCATCGTCCCACTGGAAAATTCCATCGTTCATAAATATACGGCATAGCCGTATTTCTGGTCAAGCATCAAGCGGCTTCTTGGAACCGGCCTCCGCGAGCGCGTCGCGCTGCAAGGCGAGATTCTGGTCAAACTTTGAAACCCGCGCGTAGCCGGTGAGCATTGCTTTTTGCGCCCTCGGCTCCGTCCGCGCCTGAGGGCGCCGGCCGTGGGGGTCATACGGGGCGCGCAACGCCGCGCCCTCGCGCGCCAACCTTTCGCAATGTGCGTATTTGTTGACTGAAGCGCCTCCCGGCCCAAATGCCGCGCCTCTTCGATCAGCCGCTCCTCCGCCGCTCCGGCCCCGCCAAGGTCTCCGTCCGCATTCTCCACCGCAAGCGCTATCGACGCGACCCTGTTGCGAAGGTCAGGATGCTCGCGCAAAAAGGCGACCAGCGCCTCGTCGCTGAAATCCGAGCCCGTCGTCTGTCTCAGACCCAAGTTGCTCCGCATCACTCTGAATCGCACCGCCCAGTGCGCTGTCGACTTGAGGCGCAACATCCGCTCCAAAAAGGGCGCTCCGCGCCGCGGCTGGGGCGATTGCCTAAGCCCCGGCGCTCCCCTAGAAAGGCCCCGCTCCGCCAACAAGCGAGACCCCCTTGTCCGAACCGCCGTCCGACATGCTCCCGAAGCTGCGCGCCGAGATCGACCGCATCGACCTCGCCATGCACGAACTGCTGATGGAGCGCGGCGAGATCATCGACGAGCTCATCGCGGTTAAGCGTGCGCAGGGCGCCGCCTGCGCCTTCCGCCCCGATCGCGAGGCCCAGATGATGCGCGCGCTGGTCCTGCGCCATCGCGGACTATTGCCGCTCGACGCCGTGGAGGGCGTCTGGCGCGTGATCGTCTCGACCTTCACGTTCATGCAGGCGCCCTACTCCGTCCACGCCGACGATTCCGGCGGCGACGCGCAAATGCGCGACAGCGCGCGCTTTCATTTCGGCTTCACCGTGCCTTACGTCGGTCATCATGGCGCGCTTGCCGTCATTGAGGCCGTGGCGAAGTCGCGAGGCGACCTCGGCGTGCTGCGCGCGGCGGGCGGCAGCGGCGACGGCGCCTGGTGGCTGCGCCTCGCCGGCGCGAGCGCGCCGAAGATCATCGCCCGCCTGCCCTTCGTCGAACGTCCGGACCATCCCGCGGGTTTGCCGGTTTTCGTCATCGCCAAGCCCGCCGCCGATTTCGCAGCGCCCGAGGTCGGGCTCTTCGCGTTGTCGCTCGCGCGCTGGACTCATGACGCGCCGGCGGCCATCGCCG
The DNA here is from genome assembly GCA_035319645.1 of Methylocystis sp. Lineage (GTDB taxonomy): Bacteria > Pseudomonadota > Alphaproteobacteria > Rhizobiales > Beijerinckiaceae > Methylocystis. The sequence goes on from DATHCI010000181.1 coordinate 3,477, forward strand.
CCGCACGGGGCGAGATTCTGGCGAGCGCGCCCGCGCCCGGCGCGCACGCCCTGCTCGTCGCGTCGGCGGAGGGCGCCGATGAGATCGCCCGCGAGCTGAAGCGCGCCGGCGCCGAGGCGAAAGCACTGGACAGCGTCGGCGGTCATGCGACCCGCTTCGACATGACGGAAGCGCGCGCCGGCGTCTTCGCGCCGACCCTGTGACGAAGGATGCTGAGATGACCAAGCCGGTCCCGCGCGCGAGCCTGCTTTCGATCGACCCCTATGTGCCCGGCAAGAGCGCCGCCGCCGGGGCCGCCGCCTCGGGGCCGGTCTACAAGCTCTCCGCCAATGAGACGCCGCTTGGTCCCTCGCCGCGCGCCATGGAGGCTGTGCGGCGAATGGCCGAACACATCGCCGAATATCCAGAAGGCTCGTCGCGCATCCTGCGCGAGGCGATCGCCGAACGCCACGGTCTCGATCCGGCTCGCGTCATCGCCGGCGCCGGCTCCGACCAGATCCTGGAGCTGCTGGCGCAGGCTTTCGTCGGGCCCGGCGACGAAGGAATTTACAGCCAGCACGGCTTCCTGGAGTACAGGATCGTCGTTCTCGCCGCCGGCGGGACTCCTGTCGTCGCGCCGGAGACCGACTATGCCGCGAGCGTCGACGCGCTGCTCGCGGCGGTGACGCCGAAAACGAAGATCGTTTTCCTGGCGAACCCCAACAACCCGACCGGGACCTATGTTCCGGCGACCGAGACGGAGCGGCTCGCCGACGCCCTGCCCAAGAACGTCCTGCTCGTGCTCGACGCGGCCTATGCGGAATATGTGCAAGCCCCCGACTACGAGCCGGGCCTCGCGCTCGCGGCGTCTCGCGACAACGTGGTCATGACGCGGACTTTCTCCAAGATCTATGGCCTCGCCGGCCTTCGCCTCGGCTGGGGCTATGGCCCTGCCCACATCATCGAGACGCTGAACCGCATCCGCTCGCCCTTCAACGTCTCGACGGCCGCCTCCGCCGCCGGCATCGCGGCGCTTGAGGATCGCGCGCATATAGAGGCGGCGATCGCGCACAACGCCCGCTGGCTGCCGTGGCTCGCCAGAGAGGTCGCGGCGCTCGGCCTGGAAGTTCTGCCGAGCGTCGCCAATTTTCTAGCTGTCCGTTTTCCCGAAGATCCGGGGCTTACGGCGAAAGACGCCGACGCCTTTCTCACGCGGCGGGGTCTCATTCTGCGAGCCGTCGACGCCTACGGCATGCCGCAGTTCCTGCGCCTGACGGTCGGCTGCGAGGACGCCAATCAGCGCGTGATCGCGGCGCTGAAGGATTTTCTGCGGGGCGCGCATGACTGAGGAGCCGCTGTTCCAAAAGCTTGCGCTCGTCGGCATGGGTCTCATCGGTTCGTCGCTCGCGCGCGCGGCGCGGGCGCATCACGCCGTGGAGCGCATCGCGGCGCTCGACGCGTCGCCCTCCGTTCTCGCGCGCGTGCGCGAGCTGCGGATCGCGGACGAGGCCGACGGCGACGCGGCGGGGGCGCTGCGCGACGCGGATCTTGTGATTCTGTGCACGCCGGTCGGCGCGCTCGGGGCCGTGGCGCGCGAGATCGCGCCATATCTCCAGCGCGGAGCCATCCTCTCGGATGTGGGCTCGGTGAAGGGTTCGGTCGTCGCGCAGGTTGCGCCGCATGTTCCGCCGGGCGTTCGTTTCGTGCCGGCGCATCCGCTCGCCGGCACCGAATTTTCTGGTCCTGACGCCGGATTTGCGACGCTGTTCCACAATCGCTGGTGTCTCCTGACTCCGCTCGCCGGCGAGGATGAGGCCGTGGAGGCGCTGGCCGAATTCTGGAAGCGGCTCGGCGCGCGCGTCGAGACCATGACGACCGAGCATCACGATCTCGCGCTCGCGATCACGAGCCATCTGCCGCATCTCATCGCCTACAACATCGTCGGCACGGCCGATCACCTTGAGAAGGTCACCGAGTCGGAAGTCATCAAGTTTTCAGCTTCCGGCTTTCGCGATTTCACGCGCATCGCGGCGTCGGATCCGACGATGTGGCGGGACGTGTTCCTCCACAACAAGGCGGCCGTCCTTGAAATGCTCGCGCGCTTCAACGCCGATCTTTCCGCTCTTCAAGGCCTGATCGAGCGCGGCGACGGCGATGGGCTCTTCGACCTGTTCACGCGCACGCGCGCGATTCGGCGGAGTGTGGTGGAACAGGGGCAGGATACGGCGGCGCCCGACTTCGGGCGAGGCGCTCTTAACGAGGGCGGCCGGCCCAAATCCGCAATTTCGGGCGATGCGCCTTCGACCAGCCCAATGAGAGCCCCCCGCTCTCGATCCGATAATCCCCTTTGAATCAGCACGACTGTGGCAAATAGGACACAACGCCCAAAAATCGCGCGATTCGCCTAGCAGAAAGGCTCATTCAGGGTTCGTTGTAACCACAAAAAAAAGTAAATTTCTTTAGGGCTTCAAGACGGAACGCCATGTTCCTGGGTGGCGTGTCGTCGAAACCGAGGAGTGACCACATGAAAAAACTAATTTCCGCTACGGCGCTCGCGGCGGTCCTGGGAGCAGGGCTCGCGTCCGCCGCCGACCTGCCCTCTCGCAAAGAGGCGCCGGTCTATGTTCCGCCGCCCCCGCCCCCGCCGCTCTGGACCGGCTTCTACGCAGGTCTCAACCTCGGCGGCGGCTGGGCGTCCAATGGCGGCAACAACAGCTACCTGCCCTATGCCGATCCGGCCTTTCCGCTCCTGGTGACGCCGGTTGGCTTCACCACGCCGAACCTGTTCTTCCTGCCGGGCGGCGGCACGACC
>DATHCI010000182.1:0-4673 GCA_035319645.1 Methylocystis sp.
ACGGCCGGCGTTTCGGCGGGACTCGACGGAGCCCTGAGTCTCGCCGCACTGCTGCGCGGCGCCGAAGCAGCCCAAGAGATCCAGCTCTACATGCAATATGCGCCGCAGCCGCCCTTCGCGAGCGGGACGCCGGAGAGCGCGCCGCCCGCCGTTCTGGCGCGCGCCCGCCGCGGTTTCGCGGACATCGCCGCGCGACGCGAGGAGACCGCAAAGCGCGTCGCCGCCCGGCTCGGGGTCCGCGCGCCGGGCTGAGCGCAGCCGCTTTGCGGTCCCTCCGCGGAAGAGCCTAGGCCTTGGCCTCTGTCGGCTTGGGCGGCGGCGGGGCTATGGGCGGCGTGACGAGCAGCCCTTGGCCCGCGCAGATGGCGGCCCCCATGCGCGTCAAGCGCGCCAGCTGAAACTCGAGCAGGCGCAATCTCATCATGTTGCGGCGCCAATTGTCTGGATCCTCATGCAGCCGCTCGCCCGCTTCGACCACCTCGCGACGAAGAAATTCGATGGCCAGCAGCGTGTAATCGGCGGAGAAGGGGTCCGGCATTTTCTGACTGGTCAATGAGTGGACGTCGAAGACCTTTTTTGGATAGGCCTGCGTGTGAACCAGCGCCGCGACGAACTCCTTCGATGTCCGGATCGGAGGCTTGAACCATTTGGGGCGCCGACCCGCTGCGACATCGGCATGGGCGCCGATGGGCGCCGACCAGCCCGGCGGGTCGCTCGAGAGAACGAGGACGCGCTTCTCCGAACGCTTGGGGGCGGCTAGAAATTCCGAGATGTCGATCTCGAAGCCTGCCAGGCCTGCGCCTTTCCGGAGCTGCAGGAGATCGGCGCGAAAAACGTCTGCGGGATAGCGACCGGCGAAGCAGTCGTCGATGAAAACGTCGACGTCCAGCGACTTGAACGGACGCGCGGAGTCCCAGATCCATCCCCGAAGCCGCCCGCTCGCATATTCGTCGATGCAGCCTTCGACCCGCCTCGGCCGCCTGAGCAGCTTGTCGGTGAAAGAGGTTGAGGCGATGCAGGGCGTCTTGAACGCGCGCCTCGCCGTCGTCATCGCGCCGCCGGCCGTGTCCGCGGAAGCAACGGGGCGGAAGTCGAAGCGCAGCTCTTCCGACAGCAAGTGAACGGGCGGCAGCGCGTGCGCGTCGAACGCGACGCGCCTGACGTCGCCCTCGGCCGGAGCGGCGTCGGTCAGATCAACCTTGGCGATGGGCTGATCATTGACGAAGACCCAGTAGCAAGGCCAATTTGCGCTCACCCAGCCCTGGATGACGCCCTGCTCGATTTTCTCGACCTGCGCTTCAGCCGGCGCGCGCTGCTTTGCGGCAGCAGTCTCTGTGGGAGCCATCCGACTTCTCCAGCGACGTCGCCCTTTGCGCAGTCACTCGAGACCTCGCCGCGACCTGCTCGACCAAAGCTCGTGGCACAGAAAGCTCCGCGTCACAAGCCGGCGCGCCCTCACCAGCCGTTGCAGACGACGGCGTAAGTGCAGCCTCGCGCCGCCACGGCCCCGAAGGTCACGGCGAGACTGGCCCTCGTCGCGTTCGGGTAGGCCAGGGGGCAGCCCCTCGTCGTCGGTTGCACATTGCAGACCATGTTGTTCTGGAACGGCGTGGCCAGGTTGAATGCGCAGGAGGTCGCGGCGGCCGCAAGCGTGAAGGTCGCAGCGCTGACGGGGCCGCTCGGGCCGCCGACGCTGCAGCCGATCGGGGCGCCAAGCGCGGGGAGCGCATTGCCGGCCATCGCCGCGGGGTTCAGCGGCGCGCGCGAGACTTCTCGCCAGCAGGCGTCGCTCGCATCGTATTTCAATCTGATGTTGCCCCTCGCCGCCTGGAAATTGGCGTTGTTCTGCAAGCAGATGTTGCCGCCGTGCCGGATGATTGCGCCGCCGCTCATAAACAGCCAGAGTTCGCGACCCGGGTAGGAGCCGAGGATCTGCGTCACCGTCGCGTCGCCCGCCAGCTCGAACTCATTCGTCCCAAAGGGCGCGTTCAGGGACGCGGCGCTCTCCAATCTCCGCCAGCGGGAAGCGAACCCGCCGACCAGCGCAGCGCCCGGCGCCTGATCCGTGCTCGGCGGCGTCGCGAAGACGAGCTGATCGTTCGAGCAGCCCGCGCACATCTCGATGAGCGGATTCGACGTCCCGATCCCGCCGCTCGAAGCGGTGATCGTGGTCGCGCCGAAATTGAGATGCGCATGGTTCTGATAGGCGCCGGAAGGCGCCGTGAAGGCGAGCGCAAGTCCTGCGCAGTCGGTGGCGTCCCATTTCGCGATCGTCACATAGCCGCCGCCGGCCTCGATGCAGCGTCCGCCCGGATAGGGCGCCGAGGTGAACAGCTCGCCGATCGCCACGGAGGCGTAAATGTCGACGCCGACGCCAATGTTGAATCTGACCGCCGCGCCGCCCCGACCGGGGTCTCCGGATGCGGCCGAAATGGAGCTGATCGTGGTCCGCCCGACGTTGCGCTCGAAGTCCACGCCGATCTGGCCGGGAATTATCGAGAAAGCGTCGGCCTGAATGCGACCGATCATCATGTTTCCCGTGTTCGTCGTGCCTTCTGGCCCGCCGAAACGGAAGTCGGTCTGATAGCCCCCGGCGAAGGCCTCGTCGAGGAATGTGCCGTCCTGCTGGCCGGCCAGCACGATCCCGGTTCCGCTGCGATAGATTGCAGACGTGAAATCGGCGATCGTGCCGCCGCCGGAATATGCGCCCGTGCAGGTCGACGCAAAGGATATCGAGCCGGGGCTCGAAGCCGTGACGACTGGTTCGCCGGTATAACAGCTTGGAGAAATTCCATTCACTTGAGCGAGATGACCGACGGGGATCGTCGCGCCGCCAGAAAAGCGCACGGTCGCCGTCTTTCCGTCGCCGCTGGCGCCTGTGACGGCATATCCGACGTAGTTCGTGTAGTAGAATGTGGTGTAGTTCCAAAGATGAATATCTCTATAGACCGAATTGTCGAAGGAATTTGCGGAGAAAATCCCGGACAGATTGTCGCCGTAGAAGCCGGTGACATGAACCCTGTCGCAGCCCCCGCAATAGAAGCCTTGGGCGAAGCCGAGCGCCATCACTTCCTCGAGGCTGATGTCCGAGGGCGGTCCCCTGACGGGGCTCCACGGCAGCCCCGAGATCGCCGTGCCCGCGAAGCCGCTCGCGTCCCTGTTGGGGTAGGCGATGCCGTAGCGCTGGATGAGGAGGTGCGAGAGCTGCGAGCTTGACGAGAGCACGAGGCCCGTCGCGCTCGAGCCGTCGATATAGATCGAGTCCACCCCCGCGAAGCTCTGCTGAAGCGCCTTGGCCGCGCCCGGATGTCCCCAATGCCCGCGGATGGACACGCAGGGAGGAACCGTGTGGCCGGCGAGATGATAGGACTTGCCGTGGCCGAGCTGGACGACGCCGCATTTCTCGGCGGCGACGGCCTCGGCGGCGGCAAAGGCGGCGTCGTCATAGGTCACGCCGTCGCCCGCCGCGCCGTAGTCGTCGACGAGGATGGGGCTCCCGCGGCGCGGCGAGTCTGAGTGAGCCAGTGTTTGAGCATACGCAGAGGAGCCGTTGAACACGATGAACGTGCAAGCGGCCTTCAGCAGCGCCTTCATTGCCGATCGCTCCGAGGTGTGTATGCGGCCAGCGTCGCGAGCGCTGTAGCCTGATGCACGACGGGATACTCTTCGAAGGAGGCGCCGCCAATCGCATCGAGAGGCGGACGATCATGGGCCCCTCGCCCGGCTCGGCGTAGGTTCATTGACACGTCGGCTGCATCGTGAGCTAAACTGGCTCGCCGAACGCACAAACCGAAGCGGGATGCTCAAGTCGTGCGAATGAACTCCGTCTTGGCAGAACCGCTTGGGGCCAGCGCAATCGAACGCGATCGCGCGAGGCCCCGGGTCACCGATCTTTGCATCGTGCTGCGCGGCGAGCTCTTCAGCGACACCGGCGTTGCGAGGCACTGCCGAGCCCTGGCCTCGCTGCTTCGTCCGCACGCCAAAAAATTCGGGGCCGTCAGCCTCTATGCGCATCCGAGCCGCATGCGCAATCGCGTGCCTTTTCCGGTGATCACCGACGGTGAGATCGAAGAGTTCGCCGCGGGCGACCGTCTCGTCGTGATCAATTTCTGCTCGCCGCCTGACTTCAGACGGGTCGAGCGCGCCTATAACGTCGGATATTTTCCTTGGGAGACCGACGTCTTCCCCCCGCGGGAAGCCTGGCTCGGCTATATGAAGCTCATGGAGCGCATCTGGGCGCCCTCGACCTGGCAGAGCGCGCTGGTGCAAAGCCTCGCAGGTCTCGCCGAAGCGCCGGTCATCCCCTGGCCGCAGGAGGCGGTGGAGCATCGCGTCGAGCCGGGCGCGCCGCGCCTGGCGAAGATCACCGCGCAGCGGCCCATGACCGCCGCGCAATTGCGCAATTTCTCGTTGCGGGCGAGCCCGCCCGGCGCGCGCCGCACGGAGATCCTGTCCGAAGAGCGCGCGTTCCAGTCAGGCGTCAACGAGCGCTTCGATCCGGGCGCGGGGCCGAAGCTCGCCGACCTTCTGAACGAGCGGCGCGGCGACGCCTTTCTCGCCATGCAGACCGACGTCCCGCGCAAAGGCCTCCCGCTGCTGCTCTCCGCCTGGATGAGCTTCAAGGCGACCGAGGAGGGGCGCGACGCCATTCTCGTCATCAAGCATTCGTCGAT
>DATHCI010000183.1:0-22871 GCA_035319645.1 Methylocystis sp.
TCATATGCGCCTCCTGCGGGAGACGGTCGCTCTTGCGGAGATTGCAAGGCGAGCAGGCCGCGACGACGTTCTCCCAGGTGGTCGCCCCGCCCTTGGAGCGCGGGATCACGTGGTCGAAGGTCAAGTCCTCCTGCTCGCCGCAATACTGACACGTGAAGCGGTCGCGCAGGAACACGTTGAAGCGCGTAAAAGCCGGCTGGCGCGAGGGCCTGACATAGGCCTTGAGCGACACGACCGAGGGCAGCCGCATCTCGAAAGACGGACTCTTAACCACCTTGTCGTAGTGGGAGACGATGTTGACGCGATCCAGGAACACCGCCTTGATCGCGTCCTGCCAACCCCACAGAGACAGCGGATAGTAGCTGAGCGGACGGAAATCGGCGTTGAGCACCAGGGCTGGACAGGCCTGGGGCGACACGCTCTGAGTGCGAAAGGGAATCGTCACGCCGACCGCCTCTCCCTGGGCTCGCGGAAATGCCCCGACGCGAATCTCGCGCCAAGCCGCCTCCGAGCCGGGATAGTCTATAGCCTGCATGACGCCATTGTGAAAGCGCCTTGAAAGGACCAAGCTTCGGGCACAAGGACGCCACTCGCCCGCGCTCGCCGAATCAGGCTGCGCGACCGGGCCTCACTGCCGGGACGGAGACATGATTCGCACACCCTGGGGAAAGCTCGCCCAACCTCTCGCCGCCGCGCTGGCCCTCTCGGTAGCCGCGGCGGCTTTCGGCGCGCCGGCGTCCGCGCTCGCCAAGCCCAAGCCAGCATCGAGCTCGAAGCCGGACGAGGCGCAGGACAGCGCCGACAAGAAAGACGGCAAGAAAGGCGACAAGGCGGGCGCGGGGAAGTCACGGCAGCTCGGCTCCTACAGCGGCTGGAACGCGCTCGCGTCGACGGGTAAGGAGAAGACTTGCTACGCGCTGGGCTCGCCCAAGGATCGTTCGCCCAAGGCCAAGCTCAAGGATACGCAGGCCTTCCTGTTCATTTCGACGCGGCCGGGCGAAGGCGTGCGCGACGAGGTGGCGATCGACCTCGGCTACCCCACCAAGGACAACAGCGCCGCCACCGCGGACGTCGACGGCGACGCCTACGACCTCGTGACCAAGGGCTCCAACGCCTGGGTCAAGAACCCCGCCAAGGAAAAGGAGTTCGTCGACGCCTTGAAGGGCGGCGCCAAGCTCGTCGTCAAGGCCTCCTCGGCGCGTGGATCGGCGACGACCGACGTCTATTCGCTGAAGGGACTCTCGGACGCTTTGGCGCGCGTCGCGCAAGAGTGTAAGTGAAGCGGGCGAGCAGCCGGTCTCGCAGCTCATCCTTCTTCTTAAGGATAGCGCCATGTCCGATCCCGCCTGGACCGCGGTCGACGACTTCATCGCGGATAAGCTCATCGGCCCCGCGGAGGCTCAAGCCGAAACGCTGCGCGCCAACGCCGCGGCGGACCTGCCGAAAATCGACGTCTCTGCGCCGCAAGGCAAATTCTTGCAGCTGCTCGCGCTCGGCCTCAAGGCGCAGCGCATTCTGGAGGTCGGCACGCTTGGCGGCTATTCCACGGTATGGCTTGCCCGGGCGTTACCCCCCGGCGGTCGCCTCGTCACGCTGGAGCTCGAGCCCAAGCACGCCGAGGTCGCGCGCGCCAACATCGCGCGCGAGGGCGTCGCGGACCGAGTGGACGTGCGCGTCGGCCCGGCGCTCGAGGGGCTCGAGAAGCTGCGCGCCGAGGGCTTCGGCCCCGTGGAGCTCGCCTTCATCGACGCCGACAAGGAGAACAACGCCCACTACTTTCGCGCGGCGCTGCATTTCGTGCGACGGGGCGGCCTCATCGTCGTCGACAACGTCATCCGCGAGGGCGGCGTCGTCGATCCTGCCAATGACACGCCGATGGTCGTCGGCACACGGGCGCTTTACGACGCCGTGGCGGCGGAGCCGCGCGTGACCGCGACCGCCGTGCAGACGGTCGGCTCCAAGGGTTGGGACGGGTTTCTGGTCGCCTACGTGAAATGACGGGGAGAGGCGCTTACAGTCTCTTCGTTCTCGGACTTGAGGGACGCGGCGGCGGCGACTCACGCTTGCATGGCCATGAAGCGCTTGAAGAATTTAGGAAAATTGGTGTTGGCCCCGGGGTCGAGGCCGAGCTCTCGGACGGCGGCTTCAACACGGTCGGGGCTTTCATCCTCGACGCAAAAGGTCTCCTGAGCGAGGCCGCCGAAGCAGAGCCGGACGAGTTCCGCCCTGCACCCGCCCAAGAAAAACTGGCGCCGCTCTTTTGTCGTTTTGATGGTTCTAAACGCGGAGTCGGGACCAATTACTTCAGCAAGAAATTCGTCTAACGCGTATGATCGGCGTCGCATCATCGGAGGCGCCAAATCCAGGGCCGCAAAAAAGCAGCTGATCGTCAGTGCAGGCAGCGGAAAACCGCGTTTCAACGCGACGTCCCAAAGCTCAAGGCCCGTGGGCGCGGTCATCCTGATGCGCTTCACATCCAACAACGCGTCACGGACTTTTGCATTATGCGGCGAATGCGCGTTCAGCAAGTACAATTCTTCGCTGTGGAGAGGCGAAACCCGAGCCGTGAGCCCGATCTTCGCCTCCAACTTGGCGAGACTGGGGGCGAAGGTTCGCCATTCCCATCGGGGCGGCGTCTCCATCCCGCAGTCAGGCGTGCACGTCGTTCCGCTCACGTTTCGCGCCCGTTCGGGGACTCGATCTGCGCTTCTCGCCCGAGACAGCTACTTCGGAGCAGCTTGTAGCTCATACACGACGCCCATCTGATGAACGCCTCCTTTCGGACTGACGCCAAAGAGAGCGCCATCTCGGCCAAGAGCCAAGCCGCCGTAGCTGATATCGCGCGCTCCCTTCTCCGCGACATCGGAGCCTTGCGTTCGCCCGCCGGGATCCGGAGCCGCCGGGGTGGGAAAGTTGTACAGGATGGTCTCCTTCCAGGCCGCGCTCCCTTTCGCTGGCGGAGACAGTTGAAACACGACGCCGCAGAGGTTCGCTCCCCTGCTATTCGCCGCCCCAAATAGCGATCCATCTGCCGCCATGATCACGCCGGACGGGTTTCCTCCGTCATTCGCGCCCCCCTGAAATTTATAGAGCACGCTTTCAGTCCATTTACCCGCGTTTTCTGCGGGGGGCTTTAATTGGAACACAATCCCGCAGCCGCCACTGCAATTTCGAGCGCCGCCGCCATAATAGGTCGCTCCGTAGAGCGAGCCGTCCGGGCCAGACACGACCGCCGAGAACGGCTCAGCGCCATCGGCGCCGCCAAGAAAGCTATACAGCGTGCTCTTGATCCAAGCTCCGCCGGCTTTGGCTGGCGGCGTCAACTTGAATACCGTGCCGCGATCAGACGCGCCGCCGGACTCCGTCGTCCCGTAAAGAGCGCCCCCCGCATCCAACACCAGCCTGGCCTTTGGCCCTACGCCATCGTCGCCTCCACGGAAGCTGTAAAGAATGCTCTCCCTCCATTCGCCTCCCGCGGTCCTCGGCGGCGTCAGGCGGAACACGGCGCCACGACTGTGAGTTCCTCCCCACAAAGTCGTGCCGTAAAGCGCGCCGCTGTCGTCAAACACCAGTCCCGACCAGGGGTTCGCGCCGTCGTCGGCGCCCCGGAAACGATAAAGCACGGACTCGGTCCAGACGTCGCCTCCAGTTGCGGGCGGCGTCAATTTGAACACGCTTCCATGGCCGGCGCCTCCGTAAGTCGTCGCTCCATACAACGAGCCGGCTTTATCGAAGACCAGTTCGCCCACCGGATACTGACCATCGCCTTCGGAGCCGAAATGATGCAGCACGACTTCGTTCCATGCCTCGCCCGCTTTGACCGGCGGTTTCAACAAAAACACCGTGCCTTGACCCGCGACGCCGCCGAACTGCGTGACCCCGTAGATAGCGCCGCCGGAATCCAGGATGAGTCCGCTCAAGGGCTTGGATCCGTCTGCTCCAGCGAAGCTCCGCACCTCCACATAAGTCCGTGAGGTCGAGCGGCCCCAAGCCCACCATGTGAAGGCTGCAAGAGCAGCCGCCGCGCAGACGATCACGACAAGAACCGCCGCCTGTCCCGGCGAGCGCTTAATTGCCCAATTTCCGATCTGCATTGGATGAGGATCCTCTCGATCTTGCCGCAAGAGCGAGGGCGCAGCAGGCATACCAATAAATTTCGCCGTCCCGCGCGTCTCGGCAGATGCGGGATGCCTGCATGCTCACAACTCGTTCGCCGCCAAGCAGGAGCCTTCGGCTCGATCTAGCTGCCCTTCAACCTCCTGCTCGATACAAATGACCTCCAAACTTGTTGTTGGGACGGCGCTGGTCGCCTATTTGCGCCGCGCGGCCGCGTCCCCGACAAAATAGAGATGGATCAGCTCTTGGGTTTTGACAAGGCGATGTCCGGGCCGCTTCCGTCGAGAGAGCGGCGGGCGTCTCAATGACGTATTCATCCCTTCGGCGCCCAAAGCCCTGGCTCAAGAGCTTGCGAGCCAAAACGTGTCGGAGACTTCTCTGGCGAGGCCGAACAGTTCCCCATTCAGCGGGACAACCGACAAGGCCGCGCTGCTCAGGAGGTCGCGGCGGCGACGCACTTGAGATTGTCACCGAGTGGGAGCATGAAATCGGCCTAACTCGAAGGGCTCTTGCGAGGACGTCCTGAGAAATGCCTTACGCGCTGTCCCATTTCGCCACCTGGCTCGGACTGATTTTCGCGATAGGCGCGCTGACTGGCCTGCTAACTCGCCAGTCCGAGTCTCCGACCGCCATGCCGTTGTGGCGCCGGGAAGTTTCGCCCTGGCTGCTCTGGAGCCTCGTCATCTTCGCCGTCGGCCTTCTTGCGGCGCTGTTGAACGCGCCGCAGGGACGCGCGGGCTTATGGCTCGAGACTGGCCTCGGCTCCTTCGTGAGCTTCTTCATTGGCGCCTGCGTCGGCACGCTCGGCCGCTCCGGCAATTTTCGTGAGCACAAGGGCTGGGTGTTCGGCCTGCTGCCCGCGACAGTCGCCTGGTTCGCAGCCAATTCGTTCGAAACGCCAAAAATCGAGGCCTCTCTTGCGGCTCACATGGATTGCGCGCTCAAAAACGCGGGAGCCGCTGGCCTCGGCTTCTCCCTGGATGGACGCGACGTCACCCTCGACCGCAGCGCGCCTGACGCTCTGCGCGCCGCTTTGGCCAATGTCGAAGGCGTCCGCCTCGTCGAGGTCGGTGACACCGCGCCATCGAACGCCATGAGTTCCGCCACTCAGGCCGCCGACGCGGTGGGGTCCGCGGACGAAAGACCCGCGGACCGCGGGAAGAGGGTCGTCGCCTCTCAAACCTCCAGCACCGTCAACCCAACCGCTGAAGAGAGAGCGAGGAGCGGGAGAGAACAACTCGCCACGCTCCCCTCGAGCGGCGCGCTTGACCTCGTGGCCTGCCAGACCGGGCTCAACGCCACGCAAGCGGTCGAGAAAATCCAGTTCCACTCGGGAAGCTCCAGGATCACGAGGAGCGCGGCCACTGTGCTTGACCGCCTGACGCCGCTGCTTCGCCGTTGCCCGGAGACCAAGGTCGAAATATCCAGCCACACAGACAATGTCGGGGACGACGAGGACAATCGGGCGCTGTCGCGGCGCCGGGCTGAAGCCGTGATGCGTTACCTCATTCGCGAGGGGATCTCCGCCGCGCGTCTCTCCGCCATCGGCTACGGCGCGAAGAAGCCGCTCGCATCGAACGACACCGAAGACGGCCGCTCCGAGAATCGCCGCATTGAGTTCCTCTTGAAGTGATCCCCGGTGACAAGGGCTGTTGGGCGCGCCTGCGCCTCGTCCGTCCGGAGGAAGTTGTGAGGAAGGCTGGCGCAAGTAGTGCGCGCCTCGACCAACCCCGTCCGAATGATCTCGCAGATTTTTCGGAAAATCGATTTACTCTACCAAGTTGATAGGCTAATGATCCCCGCAGGGACGACGTCCAGCGCAAAATGGGGAGCGCGAACATGTCTGAGGCGGCTCTGTCGACGCCAATCACGGAACGGCGCTGGGCGCTGAGCGAGGACGAGCTCGCGGTCGTCGTCGGGCTCCTGGTGTTCTTCCTCGCCCTGCCGGGCGTGGCCGGCTTCGATCTGCTTGGCTGGGTCGCCTCGACCTCGGTGTGGGTTGATCCGGCCAAGGCGCTCGGCGCGGTTTCCAAAGCCTATGCGGACCTCGGCGGCGTCCCGGCGCTCCTCTTCACATTCGTCGCTCTGCTCGCCGTGCTGAGCGTCGTCACCTTCTTCAACGGCGGGAACGTCCAGAAATTCGCGCTCGCGTTCACGATCGTGTTCGCTATAGCTTACGCCAGCTGGTTCATTGGCTCCTACGCGCATCTCGCCGCCGTGACGCCCGCTGATTTCTCGAAATTCGGCATCTCCTGGTCGCTGCGGCTCACCAACGAAGGCGGCTTCGTCGTCGCCTTGCTCGTCGGCCTCGTGATTGCAAACTTCTTCCCGCGCTTCGCCGAGTGGCTGCACGAAGCCATCCGCCCCGAGCTCTATGTCAAGATCGCCATCGTCATTCTCGGCGGCTTCATCGCGGTCACCGCTGCGAGCAAGCTGACCTTCGCGTCCTCGCTGCTGCTGCGCGGCGTCGCCGCGATCATCGAGGCCTATCTGATCTATTGGGCGGTGGTCTATTTCGTGGCGCGCAAATATTTCGGCTTCACGCGCGAATGGGCGGCGCCGCTGGCGTCGGGGATCTCGATCTGCGGCGTTTCGGCGGCGATCGCCACGGGCGGCGCGATTCGGGCGCGTCCGCAGGTCGCGGTCTTCGTCTCGTCCCTCGTCGTGATCTTCGCCGTCGTCGAGGTCGTGCTGCTGCCCTTCGTCGCGCAGACGTTTCTGTCGCATGAGCCGCTCGTCGCGGCGGCCTGGCTCGGCCTCGCCGTGAAGACGGACGGCGCAGCCGTCGCGGCCGGCGCAATCACCGAGTCGCTGCTCGTCTCCAAGGCGGCCGAGGAGGGCGTTTACTATCAGGCGGGGTGGATCCTGGGCATGACGACGACGGTCAAGGTGTTCATCGACATCTTCATCGGCGTCTGGGCCTTCGTGCTCGCGGAAATCTGGACGCGGCATTTCAACGCCGGCGGCGGCGAAAAGGCGCGGCTGCGGGAGATCTGGGAGCGCTTTCCGAAATTCATCATCGGCTTCGTCGTCACTTTCGCGGTCGCGCTGATCCTGTCGCTCGCCTTCGGGCTCACGCAAAAGCTCACGCCCGCGATCGCCGAGGCCAACACGTTTCGGGTCATCTTCTTCATCCTGACCTTCTTCTCGATCGGCGTGCTCTCCAACTTCCGCAAGCTTTGGCAGGAGGGGATCGGGCGTCTGGCCGCCGTCTATCTCGTCTCGCTTTTCGGCTTCGTCATCTGGGTCGGGCTCGTGATTTCCTGGGTGTTCTTCGCCGGCGTCAAGCCGCCGCTCGCCTCTTGAGATGAAAGGACCGCAAGCATGGCTGAAGAAGACGTCAGTCGCGAAATCGAGCAGCGATTCACCGAGCCGTTGCTGCCGATCGAAAAGAAGCTCGTCGGCTGGAGCCTGGGCGTCGGCGTGGTCTCGCTGATCGCGCTCGCGGTGCTGAGCCGATTCCTCCCGAACTGAGGGGCGCCGCGTCGCCCAAGCCTTTCGAGAGCGCGCCTCGAGCTCAAATCAGAGAACGAAGACAATGAGAAAGCTCATCTCTCGTGCGGCCGTGACGGCGGCGTTGGCGGCGTTCGCGGTCTCGGCGCAGCCCGCGGTTGCGGTCGACGCCGGTGGCTCCACGCTCAAAGGCTCGGACGCCTATGGCGACTGGCGCTCCGACGCGCCCGGCGTCGCGCGCAGAATAACGCCCGCAGATCTTCCTGCGCCCTTTGTCGGCGAGCTTGCGGCGTCGCGCTCGCAGGTGGCGGCGCGGCCGGAAGGCGCGTGGCCGAAGACGCCGGAGGGTTTCTCTGCAAGCATTTTCGCTCAGGGGCTGAACGGCCCTCGCGTGATTCGCGTCGCTCCGAACGGCGACATTTTCGTCACCGAGAGCTATGGCGGGCAAGTCCGCGTCTTCCACGGATATGAGGACGGGAAAGAGCCGCAGTCCGAAATCTTCGTCTCCGGGCTCGAGCGCCCCTACGGCCTGGCCTTTTATCCGCCGGGGCCCGACCCACGCTGGCTCTACGTCTCGACGCCAACCCAGGTGCTGCGCTACGCCTATGCGCCGGGACAGCGCAAAGCCGCCGGGGAAGGCGAAAAGATCGTCGGCGATCTGCCCGGCGACGGCGGGCACTGGACGCGCGACCTCGCGTTCTCGCGCGACGGCAAGACCCTCTATGTCGCGGTGGGCTCGAAGACCAATGTCGCGGAAGGCCATATTCGACCGACCGCGGAAGAAACGACCGCCTTGGAGAAAGCCAACGGGCGCGGCGCGGCGCCGGGCGTCGAAACCTGGCGCGCCGACGTTCTGGCTTTCGATCCAGACGGCGGCCACAAGCGGGTCTACGCCGCGGGACTGCGCAATTGCTCCGGACTGACGATCCGTCCGGGAACGGACGACCTCTGGTGCGTCGTCAACGAACGCGACATGCTCGGCGACAATCTGCCGCCGGACTATGCGACGAAGGTCAGGGCCGGGGCTTTCTATGGCTGGCCCTGGTATTACATCGGCGCGCACGAGGATCCGCGTCACGCCGGCGAGCGGCCCGACCTTGCGGAAGAAGTCACGACGCCGGACGTGCTGATCCAGCCGCATTCGGCGCCGCTCGGCATCAGCTTCTATGAAGGCGCACAGTTTCCCGCGTCTTTCAGGGGCGACGCTTTCGTCGCCTTGCACGGCTCCTGGAACCGCTCCAAGCGCACGGGCTACAAGGTGGTGCGTCTGCACTTCAGGGACGGCGCGCCGACCGGCGAATATGAGGACTTTCTGACCGGCTTCGTGGTTCCCGATGACGACCAGAAGGTTTGGGGCCGCCCCGTCGACAGCGCCATCGCGCCCGACGGCTCGCTGCTCGTCACCGAAGACGGCAACGGCGTGATCTGGCGCGTGGCATATGGTCGCAAGGAATGACGCGGGCGGCTTCGAGGGCATCGCCATTCGCGGCAGGCCCTGATGATGTATGCTTAGTGGGAGAAAAATTTTCTGCCCGCCAAGAAGAGGGTAGAAATTTCCCCTTGTGCTCCGTGTTGATTTAGTACATGATTTTTATCAACAGTGCGGTTCGCTGCTGGGCGCCATGCCGGAGACGAAGGGCGTTTTGCCCCAAATCCTGGCGCAGTCCTGTCACCGTGCGGCGGATTTAGGTTCGTCAATCGAGTCACCGAACCTCAATCGCAGGTATGACGCATGACCGAAATCAGCGGCGCGCTCGGCGCGCTGGCGTGCAGGCTCGAAGCCTTGGGCGCTTGTCCGAGCTTGACCGATCTCGCCGAGACAATCGAGACCACAGAGCTAAGCTACGCCGACGTGGCGCCTTACGTGCGGCTGGGACGGCAGACTTACAATCGCGAGACGGTGATCGTCCGCGAAACATATGAGCTGCTGGTTCTGACCTGGGCGCCGGGCCAGGCGAGCATTCCCCATGACCACGGCGCCTCGGCGGGCGTCATGCGCGTTCTGCAGGGATGCGCGGCGGAAGGTTTTTATCGCATCGGCGCCGATGGCTACGTCGATCTGGAATATGAGGAGCTGAGACGCGTCGGCGAAGTTTCCGCCTTTCGCGATTGCGGCGTCCATCATGTGCGCAACGCCTCGACCGACGGGGAAACGCTCGTCACGCTCCACGTCTATGCGCGCCCGCTGCGCAACGTGCGACAGTTCGTGGCGAGACCCAAGACTCAAAGCGGCGCACGCCCAGCCGCGCGCGACGAGGCGCCGACGATCGCGATCGTCGGCGGCGGCTTCTCGGGCGCCATGACCGCGGCTCAGATCCTGCGCGCGGCGGCGGCTCCGCTTCGCGTGGTGCTGATCGAGCGGCGGGGAACGATGGGCGAAGGCGTCGCCTATTGCGCACGCGATCCCGAGCATCTCCTCAACGTGCCGGCGCGCAACATGAGCGCCTGGCCTGATCGTCCGCAGGACTTCTTCGAGTGGGCGCGGCGCAGGCGGCGCGACACGCTCCCGAGCGATTTCCTGCCGCGGGAATGGTACGGGGATTACATCCGCGAGGCGCTTCGCGACGCTGCGGCGTCCGCGAAGGAAGGCGTGAGCCTCGCGATGCTGTTCGACGAGGCGCGCCGGATCGAACGTAATCCCGAGGGCGGCTGGCTGCTGCATCTGGGGTCGGGACCGTCGCTGAGCGCCGATCTCGTGGTGCTCGCCGTCGGCCATCGCCCGCCGAACGATCCGCTCGGCTCGCTCTGGACCGGAGAGAAGACGCGCTTCATCGAAGACCCCTGGCGTCCCTATGCGATGAATGCGGTCCGCGACGACGAGCCGGTGGTCGTTATCGGCAGCGGCCTGACCGCCGTCGACGTGACGCTCACGCTCGCGCAAAGCGAACGAACCGGCGTCATCACGCTGGTCTCGCGCCATGGTCTGCAGCCGCAGGGCCATATTTTGCCCCTGCGTGCGCCCGCGGACATGCAGTCCGTGGTCTCGAGGTTGATCAGCGCTCCCGGCGGCGTGCGAACGCTAAGCCTGCTTGCCGAGGTGCGCAGCGCCGTGAAGCTCCTCGCTGAAGAGGGACAGGGCTGGCGCAGCGTCGTCGACGGCTTGCGTCCGCATACGGCGCGCCTTTGGCGCGGCATGCCGCGCGACGAGCGCCGGCGGTTTCTGCGACATCTGCGCCCGTTCTGGGAGATCCATCGACATCGCATGGCGCCGCAGGCGAATGCGCGCCTGCTCGAGCTGCTCGAAAGCGGAAAGGTTCAAATCGTCGCAGGTCGCGTCGCTTCGGTCGAGGCGAATGGTTCGGGCGCGCGCGTCTTTCTGCGCCGCCGTCACGCCGCGGCCGACGTCGAGCTTTCCGCCGGCTGGGTCGTCAACTGCACGGGGCCCGCGCCGTCGAACGAGCCAAGGGCCAATCCGGTCATCGAATCCCTGTTGTTGCGCGGACGCCTGCGGCGCGACGATCTGGGTCTCGGGATCGAAACGGCGAAAGCGGGAGCAGCGCTCGCCAAAGATGGCGCGGAAGTCGACGGGCTCTTCGTCGTCGGCACGTTGCGCAAGCCCGCCTTCTGGGAAAGCACGGCGGTCCCCGAACTGCGCGAGCAGGCTGCGGAAACCGCGCAGACGCTGCTCGAACGGCTGCGCTTGCGCGAACGCGCTTCGGTCGAACGAGCCCCGCGCGCCGTCGCGTGAGGCGAGGCGATCAGAACTTCGCCACGACTGGCGCCGGCAGACCCCAGTTGAGATGACGGCTTGCGCCCGCGCGCAAGATGTTCCCGCAGAAGCGCGACGCGGGCGTGACGGGCCCGTATGACATGAATAGGAAAGATAGGAATAACGCTTCAGCTGGCCGCGCAGAATCTTTATGCTCGTTGCAAATAGGTCACACTGGAGAAGGCTATTCTTTGAAGAGACATTGACGAGCGCATTCTCCTGGATTCTCTGGCGTCAGGAAAATTATTTTCTTTCTCCTTGCGAAACTGAGGCGGCGGGGCGCGCCGCCGAGGCCCGCGCCATCCGTCATTGCGGGCGCGTCGCCTTGATTTCCTACTACTGGAATAGATAATCAGTCGTCGTTGCAACAGTTCGTGCGTGCGAACGTGCGTCACATAGGGGCAGTCAAATGGGTAAAGGTGCTTCGCTGGTTCGAGCGGCCGTCATGCTGGCGAGCGCGGGCTCCTCGGCGCTCGCTGCAGATCTGCCGACAAAAAAGGCTCCATTGGCTCCGCCGCCCCAGATTTTTTCGTGGACCGGCATCTACGCAGGCGTGAATCTCGGCGGATCCTTCGGCGATTCCAGTGGCGGCGGAGTCACCGGCGGCGGCCAGATCGGCTACAACTACCAGGTGTCTCCGCTCTTCGTCCTCGGCGCGGAAGCGGATATCGAAGGATCGAGCCTGCATCTTCCCCATAGCAGCATCGACTATTTCGGCACGGTCCGCGGACGCGCAGGCTTCACGCCCTTCGACCCGCGCCTCCTTGTCTATGGAACGGGCGGCTTCGCCTATGCGCAAGTTCGTTACGGGACCATCCCGCTCACCGACAATCGAACCGGTTTCAGCGCCGGCGGCGGAGTCGAGTGGGCGTTCCTGCCAAACTGGTCGGCCAAGGTGGAATATCTCTACACGGATATTTCGACGAACGACCTCGTCTACAACCAGGTTGTCTACCTGACGCTCCACGATACGAAGTTCCACACCGTGCGCGCCGGGATCAATTATCACTTCTCCATCTTCCCGCCGGCGCCGGCGCTCGCAGCCCGGTGAGCCCCACGCGGGAATCTAAGGCGCTGAACCCTACGTGATCGCGCATTTGAACCGGGGGCCGTCCGCGCCGCTCGACCGTGCGATCGCTGCCTTGGGCCGTCTTCGCCTACCCCAGCGCGATCGCCGAGACGAGCCTCCCGTAGTCCGGCTCGGCGCGATGGGTGCAGCGGCGGTAGCTGAAACAGCGCGCCTCATCGGCGTAGGTGTCGATGCGCAGATTCTCGAAGGAGGCGACGCCGAGACTTCCCACTTGAGCCGCGATAAAGCCCGGCAGGTCAAAAAAGGCGTGGCCTTTCCGGTCCGACGGCGAAAAAAAGCGCGCGTGGCTTTCGTTCTCGGCGAGGAAACGGGGAACGAATTCCGGACCGACCTCATAGCTCGATGGCCCGATCGTTGGCCCGAGCGCCACATGCACGTCGGCTTGGCGCGCGCCGAGCTGCTCCATGGCCGCGAGCGTCGCCTCGATGACGCCGTAGAGCGCGCCCTTCCAGCCCGCATGCGCAGCACCGATCACGCCAGCCGTCGCATCGGCGAAGAGCAGCATGCCGCAGTCGGCGCCGGTGACGCCAAGCGCGAGCCCCCGCGCGCGCGTCACCAGCGCGTCGCAGCGCGGACGCGCGTCGTCGGCCCAGGGCTCCGAGACGGCGATCGCGTCGCGCGAGTGGATCTGAAACGGCACGAGAAGCCGCGTCGCCTCCACGCCGAGGCGCGCCGCCATGCGGGCGCGGTTCTCGCGCACCTTCGCCGGCTCGTCGCTGGAGCCGACGCCGCCATTGAGGGACGCATAGACGCCCGACGAGACTCCGCCGCCACGCGTGAAGAACCCGTGGCGTATGCCGGGCAGGCCCAGATTCTCGGCGCTTAGCGCGACCGGCTCGCTCATGTCAGCGCGGCGAGTCGTACCACTTCGGGTCGGCGCCGCCGCCGCGCGCGGGCCGCGTGTTCTCGGCCACGGGTCGGCGCGTCTCCTTGGGGATCGGCGGGGGCTCGATAACGCCGTTGCCCGTGTCCTTCTGATAAATGTCCTCGCGGAACTGCGTCACGCCGTCGGGGGCGCCCCAGGCCGTGAGATAGACCCAATAGACCGGCACCGGCGGCGAAATCTTCACGTCGAGCCGCTCGCCGGAGCGGATCGCCTCGTCGATGTGGTCGCGGTCCCAGCCCGGCGTCTCCTTGAGCAGCCAGGCCACATAGTCGCGCACGTTCTGCAAGCGGATGCAGCCGGACGACACGAAGCGGAAGTCGTCGCCGAACACGCCCTTGGCCGGCGTGTCGTGCATGTAGACGCCATAGGGATTGGAAATATCGATGCGCACGACGCCGAGCGAATTGAAGTCGCCGCCGGTGTCCTGGCGGAAGCGGTAGTTCAGCGCGTCGAGCGAGCGCCAGTTGATCTGCTCGGGCGCGAGCTCCTGGTTGTCCTTGTTGTAGACGCGGATGTGGTTGTCGCGCAGATAGTTCGCGTCGGCCTGCATCTTCGGGATCAGGTCCTTGCGGATAACTGAGGCCGGCACGGTCCAAAACGGGTTGAAGTTGATCTCGAGCGCTTTGGTCTGCATGACCGGGGACTGGCGGTCGATCTTGCCGACCCCGGCGACATGGTGCGTGACGACCGCGCCGTTCTCGACGGTCTCGACGCGGGCAGCCGGAATGTTGGCGGTGACGTAGCGCGGGCCGAGATCGCCCGCGAAGCTGCGCAGGCGCACGAGATTGATCTCGAGCTGATGCAGACGCGTCTCGGCGGGGACGTTCAGCGCCGCGATCGTCTGCTGGTTGACCGAGCCCGTCTCGTTGACTCCGTGGCGCGCCTGAAAGCGGCGCACCGCGGCCTCGACATAGGAGTCGTAGACCGGCGAGAAGCCGGTCTCTGCGCCAATGTCGCCCGAGACGATCAGACGACGGCGCAGCGTCGAGACAGCCGGCCCGTTGGAGCCGAGATGCAGCTGCTGCCCGGACACCTGCGGCCAGCCGCCGTTCTCGACGATCCGCTGATACTGTTCGATCGCGGCTTCAGTGGCGGCCACCGTCTGCGGCGACAGGATCGGCGTCGAGGAGCGCGCGACGGCCAGGCGTTCGTCGGCGTCGTAGCGTTGCGCCCATTCGGCCTGGCCGTCGTAGTCCGAGGCGGCGAGCGCGCCGCTGGAGGCGAGCGCGAAAGCCAGGAAGGAAAAGGTCGAGACCTTCGACAAGGGGGGAACTCCAATCGGGATGGGCTTGCCGGGGACGTCTTGCGTCAGGCGCGCGTTCCGGCTGAAACTAGCTTTGCTAGCGTTAAAAAGGCCCGAATAGTCCGGCGAATTTGTGACCTTGCCGACGCGCTGGGCTCTATGGGCCAAAGCGCAGATCTGGCAATAGGTTGTGCGTCGTTTCGTCGTCGTTGACCCTTGCCGTCGCCCGCTGGCGAGCCGGAGCGGCGGGGCAGAGGCGCCCCGATTGCGCCGGTTGACGCGTCCCGCGCGAGCCGCCATGTTGCGCGCATGGACGGGTCGAAGTCGTGGCGAGATTCAGAGCTCGCTTTTCTCATCCGCCAGCTTCGGCGGTCGGCGGCGATGCTGCTGCTCGAACGTCTCGCGCGCCTTGGCGCGGCGCTCGCGACGCTCGCGCTCGCCTTTCTGGCGCTGGCCTGGAGCGGCGTCTTCGTCGAGGCGGGCGCTGCGGCGCGCATCGCCGGCGTCAGCTTGTTCGCGCTCGGCGCCCTGGCGATTCTTTGGCAGGCGCTGCGACGCGGCCTCCCGAGCCGAGCCGAGGCGCTGGCGCGGCTCGACGCCGCCGATAACAGCGGGCTGAGAGTCGCCGCCTCGCTCGACGACCGTCTGGCGGGCGAGGCGGCCTCGGAGGAGACGCGCGCCCTTTGGGCGATGCATCGTCAGAGGCTGGAGCGGGCGCTTGCGGCGACGCCGATCGCGCCGCCGCAACCTGGCCTGCCGCGGCTCGACCCTTTCGCCCTGCGCCTCGCGGCCCTGCTCGCCGCCATCGCAGCCGCCGTCGTCGCTGGCGAGGACCGGCCGAAGCGGCTCGCAGCGGCCTTCGACTGGCACGGCGCGGGCTTCGCCTATGACACGGCGCGTTTCGACGCCTGGCTCGATCCCCCGCCTTACACCGGCCGTGCGCAAATCATGCTTGCGAGCGGCGAGGGGGCGCAGGCTGCCCCCGTCAACTCCATTCTGCATGTTCGTCCCGCGGCCGCGGCGCGCATCGACGGCGCGCTCGCGCCGCTCGCGCCGCCGAAAGCCGGCGAGGACGAACGGACCTTCAAGCTCACCGGCGCCGCGAAGCTCCTCACGCCGGGCGGCGTGCGCGCGCTCTCCGCCATTCCCGACGCGCCGCCGACGATCGAGCTCGCCGAGCCGCCGCGCCTCAATCTGCGCGGAACCATGAGGCTCGCCTATGCGACGGACGACGACTATGGCGTGATCGCCGCCGAGGCGCGGTTCTCGCGCCCGGGCGCCCCGCGCGCGCTCTATCCGGCGCCGCAGCCGCAGCTGGAGCTGCCGCGGGGCGACAACGGCCGCGGGCGCGCCGAGACGCTCGTCGATCTTTCGGACAGTCCCTGGTCCGGCGCGACCGCGACCATGACCCTCGTCGCGCGCGACGAAGGCGGCAATGAGGGGAATTCCGAGCCGCGCGAGATCACGCTGCCGCAGCGGCAGTTCGTGAAGCCCCTCGCGCGCCTGCTCGCGATCGAGCGGCGGGCGCTGGCGCTCAACCCCGACGAGTACGCGAGCGTGCGACAGGCGCTGTGGGATCTGGCGCGAACCGACGAGTTCGCGTCGGCGCCGGCGTCGATTTTCCTCGGCCTGCGTCTCGCCCTGAAAGGGCTCGAAAAGCCGTCCGGGGATGACGAATTGCGCGGGGTCTCCGAGCTGTTGTGGGCCATGGCGCTGAACCTCGAGGACGGCGACCTCTCAGAGGCGGAGCGCGAGCTGAGGGCGGCGCGTCAGCGCCTCGACGAGGCGCTCGCGAAGGGCGCGGACGATCAGGAGATCGCCAAGCTCTCGCAGGAGCTGCGCGCGGCCATGGACAAATTCATGCGCAGCCTCATGCAGAAGGCCGCGCGCGAGCGCAACGCCAAGCCGCAGACGCCGCAGCAGGGAGACGCGCAGGAGATCACCAAGGAGGATCTCGACAAATTGCTCGACGCCCTCGACCAGGCGCTCAAGTCCGGCGACACCGAGATGGCGCAGAAGCTGCTCGACGAGCTCTCGAACATCATGGAGAATCTTCAGACGGCGCAAGGCGACGGCGGCGAGCGCCAACGTCGGCTCTCCGAGCTCGACACGCTCGCGCGGGAAGAGCAGCAGCTGCGCGACGAGACCTATCAGGGCGCGCAGCGCCCCGAATCCGGCGGTCGCCCCGACGCAGGAAAGCGCCCGCAGGCGGGTCGCAGCGAAAAGGGCGGCGAGCGTCAGCGCGAGCTTCGCGAGCGGCTGGAGCGCGAGCTCGGGGAGCTCGGGTCGGATCCCGAGGGCGCGCCGAGCGCTCTCGAGGAGGCCGACCGGGCCATGGAGCAGGCCGAGCAGGCGCTGAAAGAAGGTCCGAGCGGCCTGCCGCAGGCCGTCGAGGCGCAAGGCCGCGCCGTGCAGGCGCTGCGTCGCGGCGCCGACGAGCTCGCCCAACGGGGCGAGCAGGAGGGCCAACAGGGCTCGCGCGGATCCCGTCCCCGCAACCGCGACCCGCTCGGGCGGCTCGACGGGCGCGACGACCCCAACGCGCGTTACGATCCGCTCGGACTGCCGCCGGCGCAGCGCGCCCGTCGCCTGCAGGAGGAGCTGCGCCGCCGCCTGAGCCAGCCCGACCGCCCTGCGATGGAGCTCGAGTATCTGCAGCGGCTGCTGCCGCGCTAGGCCGGGTTCACGCCGAGTTCCAGCGGCCGCGGGCGCAGGGCGAAATTGAGCCGCGCCAGGACCGCGAGCGAGCCGACGATCTCGAGCAGCGCCAGCGCCGCGACGACGATCGCGAGGCGCGCGTCGGCGCGCGGCAGCGTCTGCGCGACGACGAGAAAAGCAATATGCGTCGCGGGCAGGGCGAAGATCGTCCATTCGCCGCCGCCGCCGCGACGTCCCGTGACATTGCCGAACCGCAGCGCCAGCGCCAGGGCGAGCAGCGTGTGGCCAAGCGCCAGCGCGGGCACGCCGAGCCGCGTGATCGCCTCCGTGGTCCAGTCGGCAAGCTGGCGCGGGTCCGTGCGCGCCGTCGCATATTGCGCGAAGAACTGCGCGGGGCCGAGCTCGTAGACGCCGTGCCACGCGCGTTGCGGCAGATCGCCGCTGCCCTGCATCGGCAGCGCGAGCACATGCTCCTCGAAGCTCACGATGCGCGAGCCGCCGCCCGCAACCAGCGAATGCGTCAGGATGCTGCCGTTGGTCAGGGCGAGCACGACGCCCGTCGGCACGCGGCGAAACTCCGCGCGCGACGCCATCACGACCTGATCCTCCATCTTCTCGATCGACCTCTGCCACACGAAGAGGTTGACCGCGATGTCGGGCGTCTCCCAGCGTTCGAGATACAGCGTCTTGACGCCATTATCGAACGTGTAGAAGTGCGAGGCGTCGAGCATGCGATGGTTCAAGGAGTTGCGCACGACGTTGAGCACGTCCTGCATCGTCCCCGCGTAATGGGGGGCGATGACGTTGCTCAAGGCATAGCCGAAGAGGGTCGCGACCACGGCGAGCGTCAGCGCCGGGCGGCAGATCGCGAAGGTCGACAGCCGCAGCGCATAAAGCACGGCGATCATGCCCTCGCTCGCCATTTGCGAGAAGGCGAGCGCCGTGGACAGGCCCATGGCCATCGGCAGCGCGAAGATGGCGACCGTCGGGGTGACGCCCATCATCGCCGGCCACAGCAGCCCGCCGCGCACGGCGGCTGTCGGCAGCTGCGACAGAAGAGAGGAGAGGACGGCGGGAACGCAGAGCGCCGCCAGCACGATGACGGCGCTCAGGCCGATGCGTCGGGCGAGGTAGATGAAGAGCAGGCGGGGCATTCAGCGCCGACAGTCGCGCAAGAGGAACACGACGCCGGCGATCATTCCTTGAACCTCGCCCAGGCCGCCTTCGAGTAGCGCGTCCAGGCGGCGTCGAACACGCCGCGCGACGGCAGCGCCACGGCGCCTGCCCAATGCGCGAAATAGATCTGCTTTCCTTCCGGGTCGAGCGGCTTGTCGTCCTTGAAGGTTATGCCCGGGGCCTTGTAGTAGCTCTCGTGTGAGGCGTCCTCGACCACATGCGGCAGAAGCGCGATCTTCACGCCGCGCCGATGGGTCACGAAATTGACCAGCGGCTGCGCGAAGAGCTGTCCGCGCTTGCGCACGTCATGGAAGATCTCGGCGTCCTTCGCCATGGTCTCGATGAAGTCGGAGAGCCGCAGGAATTTGTTCGACGTGACCCAGAAGCCGTCGTTGAAGAGCAGCGCTTCGCGCAGGAACGGATAGGCGTCCCGCCGCTCGTTATAGACGTATTCGAAGCTCGGGGAGGCGACGATGAACTCGCGCACGCCGGCCTCGAGCCTGCCGAAGATCGGCCTGAAGTCACGGAACAGGATGACGTCCACGTCGACATAGGCGATCTCGTCGAAGGGCAGCGCCAGCGCCTGGAGCTTGCGCAGGCGCCGACGGTTGTTGTTGAAGAGACCAGGATAGAGCTCCTTCGACAACCGGTCGATCTCGGTCGGCTCGTCCTCGATGAGCGCCGCCCCGTAGACCTTGGCAGCGCGGCGCGTCATCTCCAGGTTGTCGTCATAGGGGATGAGATAGAGCGGCAGGCTGGAGTTGGTGTCGCGATAGCTCTCCAGGAACGGCAGCAGCCAGTCGATGATCTTGTCATTGCCGACGATGGCGATGGCGCAGCTCGGCGCGCCATTCCCTGCCGCGGGCGCGATTGGCGGATTTGCGACGGTTCCGGTCATATGGCAGGGTCTAGCGGCAAAGTCCGGCCGTTAGCAAGAGGGGCGGTTTTGACGCTAGACGCGGGCGCCGGCGCGCCCTTCGCCGACAAGACCGTCGCGGTCCTGCACGCCGCCTGGCACTCCTGCGGCAGCTATCAGGTCAACGTCGGCCAGCTTCTCGCCTATAAGGCGCTGGGCGCGCGCACGATATCCATCGCGATCATGGACGCTCTGTCGCCGCCCGCGCCTTCGGGCCCACGCTGGCCCGGCTATCTCGCGGCGACCGGGGACCTACCCGCCGACGCGCGCTACTTCGCGGCGGCGCCGACGAGCCTGCTCTGGACTTCGCTCTTGCTCAAGGACGGTTGGTGGCCGCTCATCCATGGCGACCAGGCGCGCTGGCTCGTGGCGCTCGCCGAGCGCGCCGAAGCGCCGGCGCCGCTGCCGGCCGAGCGCATCGACCTGATCCACGCCAATCACTATTTCACGCTGCCTTTCGCCAAGCGTCTCGCGCCCGACGCCCCGCTCATCGTCGAGACGCAGGACGTCCAGGCGCGCCAATACATGCTGCGCAATCAGGGCGGCTTCTTCATCAAGCCCTATGCGACCTATGACGACATGCTCGCCGTCGAGCTCGACTGGACCGCGCGCGCCGATCTCTGCGTCCATATCAACGCCGAGGAGCACGCCGAGTTCCGGCGCCTGCTGCCCGATGCGCGACATGCGCTGATCTACCCTTCGACGCCCTCGGCGCCGCTCGCGGAGAAGGCCGCGGAGATCGTCATCGTCGCGAGCGACAATTACGCCAACTACGTGAGCCTGCGCTGGTTCCTGACCGAAGTCCTGCCGCGGGCGCAAGGCGTGAAGGTCTCGATCTGCGGTAATATCGACGCGGGCGTGAAGGCGCGCGACGCACGACTCTACGAGCGCCATCTCGCGCTGTTTCGCGGGCGCGTCGCCGATATCGGCGCCGTCTATGCGCGCGCGGCAGCCATTTTGCTGCCGACGATCGAGGGCCATGGCCTCTCGATCAAGGCGGTCGAGGCGCTCTCCTGCGGCGCGCCGCTGATCGCGACGCGGCTCGCCTTCCGCGGCATGGGGATTGATCCTGGCGCGCTGCGCAACGTCTCGCTCTGCGAGGATGCGGAGAGCTTCGCCGCAGCGCTGCGCGCGGCCGCTGCGGGTCTCGGCTCGGAGCCGTCCGCGAGCGCCGAGAGCGACACGCGGCGGCTTTATGAGCGGGTTTTCAGCCCGCAGGCCTATGCGCGCGCGCTCGCGCAGGCGGCCGCGCCGTTGATCGGGCGTCGGAGCGCTAGCGCACCAGAATGTTCTTGAACTGCCACGGGTCCTCGAGGTCGAGGTCTTCGGGGAAGAATCCTGGACGCCCCAAGAGCGGCGTCCAGTCCGTATAGACGCCGACCACGGGGCCGAGATAGGGGAGCTGAATCTCCAGGCAGCGCTTGTAGTCGACCTCATCCGCCTCGACGATGCCGGCCTCGGGGTTCTCCAGCGCCCAGACCATGCCGGCCATGGCCGCCGAGCTTACTTGCAGCCCCGTGGCGTTCTGATAGGGCGCGAGCTCGCGCGTCTCCTCGATCGAGAGCTGCGAGCCGTACCAGTAGGCGTTCTTCGCATGGCCGAAGAGCAGCACGCCAAGCTCGTCGACGCCGTCGACGATCTCGTGCTCGTCCAGAATGTGGTCTTGCGGCTGGCGCTTTCCGGCGGCGCCGAACATCTCGTGCAAGGAGAGCACGGCGTCGTCGGCGGGATGGTAGGCATAGTGGCAGGTCGGGCGGTAGACCGCCTTGCCCGTCGCGTCGCGCACGGTGAAATAGTCGGCGATCGAGATCGACTCGTTGTGCGTGACCAGGAAGCCATATTGCGCGCCCGGCGTCGGCGCCCAGCTGCGCACGCGCGTGTTGGCGCCCGGCGAATTCAGATAGATCGCTGCGCCGCAGCCGGTCTCGTGCACGCCGGCGATGTCGGGAAGCGTCTTCTCATGCGTGCCCCAGCCGAGTTCCGCGGGCTGCATGCCCTCGGAGACGAAGCCTTCGACCGACCAGGTGTTGACGAAGACGTTGCGCGGCTTGGGATTGCGCGCGCGCTGCGTATCGCGCTCGGCGATGTGTATGCCCTTGACGCCGAGCTGTTGCGCGAGCGCTCCCCAGTCGGCGCGCGTCTTCGGCTCCTCCTTGTAGACGCCGATGTCCCTGGCGAGATCGACGAGCGCCTGCTTGACGAACCAGGAGACCATGCCGGGGTTGGCGCCGCAGCAGGAGACCGCCGTGGCGCCGCCGGGATTTCTGCGCCGCTCCGCGAGCACGGTCTCGCGCAGCGCGTAATTGGTGCGGGCCTCGCTGCCGCGGCTCTGATCGAAATAGAAGCCGGGCCAGGGCTCGACGACCGTGTCGACATAGAGGACCTTCAGCTCCTGCGCGAGCTTGATGATGTCGAGCGAGCACACTTCGACCGAGAGATTGACGATGAAGCCCTGGCCCTGGCCCTTGGTCAGGAGCGGCGTCAGCACGTCCCGATAGTTGGCTTCGGTGAGGGCGGTCTTGATGAAGGAGATGCCGCGCACGTCGAGCAGATGGCGGTGCGCGTCGGACGGGTCGATGACGGTGAACCGGCTCTTGTCGAAATCGAAGTGGCGCTCGATCAGGGGCAGGATGCCGCGCCCGATGGAGCCGAAGCCGATGAGCACGATCGGACCGGTAATCTTTCCGTGAACGGGCCATAGCGACGACATTTTGGGCTCCCTGTGCGCGATTTGCTGCGGCGCGTTAAAAGCAGGGGCGCGGCGGTTTGGCAAGGGGAGCGCGGATCCGAAAAACGACTTCGGAGGCGACGAGGACGCCAGTCGGTGTCGCCTCACCCCGCCCGCCACGGGGGCAAACGATCGCGCGCGATCAGGTCCTCCAGCCGTTCGCGCGGGCGGATCTCAGCGTGGCGATTACCGCTCACCAGCACTTCGGCGATCAGCGGGCGCGAATTGTAGGTTCCCGACTGCACCGCGCCATAGGCGCCCGCCGTCAGCACCGCGAGCAGGTCGCCGGGCTTCGGCTCCGGCAGCTCCCGTCCATGCGCGAGATAGTCGCCGGTCTCGCAGACCGGCCCCACGACGTCGGCCGTGATCGTCGGCGCGCGCGGATCGAGAACCACCGGGGCGATCTCATGCCAGGCGTCATAGAGGGTCGGGCGGATGAGATCGTTCATGCCGGCGTCGACGATGAGGAAGGTCTTGGCCTCGCCCTGCTTCACATAGAGCACCCGCGTGACCAATATCCCCGCATTGCCGACGATGAGCCGCCCGGGCTCGAGCAGCAGCTTGCAGTCGAGGCCCGAAAAGTGCCGGCGCACGACGGCGGCGTATTTCTCCGGGTGATAGGAGTCGGGATCTTCCCCGTGACGGTAGGGCACTCCGAGGCCGCCGCCGAGATCCGCATGCGCGATTCGATGGCCGTCGGCGCGCAGCTGCGCGACGAGCTCCGCGAGCAGCGCGAAGGCGGCGTCAAAGGGCTCGAGATCGGTCAGCTGCGAGCCGATGTGCATGTCGACGCCGACCACCCTCAAGCCCGGCAGCCGCGCCGCGTGGGCGTAGACCTCGCGGGCGCGCGTGAGTGGCACGCCGAACTTGTTCTCGGCCTTGCCGGTCGCGATCTT
>DATHCI010000184.1:0-6629 GCA_035319645.1 Methylocystis sp.
GGAATTCGCCCTGGGCCTCAGATAAATCCGCTATTTCTCAATGCCTTACGCGCGTCCTGTCGGCGCTCACAGGCCCTGGCCGGACGATTTTCCCTGATAATTTCCTTGTTTCCAGGGAAATTTCTGAGCGGCTCGGCAGAGACCGGTTCAGCGAGACTGCGTCCGCCACCAACAAGTCTTTGAATTCAATGGCATTTCCTGTGTCCGGCCCCATGCCCGGCAAACCCGCGGCTTCCGGGCGCGCAGAGCCGAAATCCGGTCTCAGGGGCGAGACTTTGGGCGGTCTGTCGCCTCAAAAGCGGCCCGGTCTCAGGGCGGCAAATTCCGTCTTCCGCGATACCGCCGCCGGCCGCGAGCCGAGACCGGTTCGAATGTTTTCGAGACGGGTTCGATTTCCCCACTCCACCCCGTGCGGCGCGAACATTTGGGCAGCCGGGACCCGACGAATACTGGAGCCAATAATATTCGATCTGACCCGAAACTTTGGCGGCTCGGGCGACCAGGGTTTGGAGGAGTTCAGGCCGATGGGACTGTGAACCTGCTCGCAATTTTGACCCCTGCGAAATCTCCCGCACCGTGTTGAAATCTATAGATGTTCTCGCCATCTGCATAAAGATGATCGGCGCTCAAATTTGACCACGGCTACGGCCAGAAGCGCAAATGAATTCAATCATATATGAAACCGCTCAGAGGGGTCAGAATTGGACGCCGATTCACAGCCGACGCGAGAGTCCGGCCTAGATAGGAGTCGAGAGAGTCTCGCCGCGCGCGATTTCGGCGTGAATACGCTCTGCCGCAGCTCGCGGGTCGGCCGCGCGCGTGATCGGGCGTCCGATCACGAGATAGTCCGCCCCTGCGTCCATGGCGTTGCGCGGAGTCATGGCTCGCTTCTGGTCGTTCGCCGACGCCCATTCCGGTCGCACGCCGGGCGTGACAAGAATCATCTCCGGCCCGACGAGCGTCCGCGCCGTCCGAAGCTCCTGCGGCGAGAGGATCAGCCCGTCCATCAGACAATCCTTCGCCTGCTTCGCGCGCTTTGCGACAAGCTCGCCCACGCCGCAGGCGTAGCCGGCGCGCGCCAGGTCGTCGTCGTCATAGGAGGTCATCACCGTGACGGCGAGCAGCCTCACGCCGCTCTCGCCCGCGCCGGCGCGCGCCGCCCGCATCGTCTGCTCATAGCCGTGAACAGTCAGAAAATCCGCGCCGATGGCGGCGATCTGACGCGTCGCGCGCTCGACGGTCGCGCCGATGTCGTGGAGCTTCAGATCGAGAAAGACGCGCTTTCCGCTCTGCTTGAGCTCGCGCCCGAGCCCAAGGCCCCCGGCGTAGGCGAGCTCCAGCCCGATCTTGTAAAAGCCGATCGTCTCTCCGAGCGCCGCGATCAGCGCGCGGGCCGAGTCCACGCTGTCGACGTCGAGCGCGACGATGACGCGCTCGCGCGCGCTCATCGGCCCGCCGCTCCCGCATGTCCCGCGCAGCGGTAGCGCCACACCCGCGCCGGCGGCAGATTGCGCAGCACCGGGGCGGAGCCTTTGCAGACGAAGCGCTGCGCGGAGCCGTTCGCATGCAAGGGCAAGGGCGAGCCGGCGAGCCGATACGTGAACTGAACCAGGAGGCCGTCCTGGCCCATGAGCTCGAAACACTGGCACAGCAGCGTGAAGCGGTCTCTGTCCGGACGCATGAGAATGGGCAGGCAGGAGACGACGGTCGCCACCTGGCCTCTTACGTGATCCCGCAGCGTGTTCACGAGATCATAGGCGTCGCCCTGGACGATCTTGACGCCCGGGTAGCGCTCGGCGAGCAAATGGCAGAATCTCGTCTCATATTCGACGAGGATGAGACGCTCCGCCGGAATGCCGCGGGCGAGCAGGGCCTTGGTGACGGGTCCCGTGCCCGGCCCGAGCTCGACGACAGGCCCCTCGCGTGCGACGTCAACGTAGCTCGCAATGGTCTTGGCTAGGGCCGGCCCCGAGGGCGCCACGGCGCCGACAATGGCCGGACGCTCGATCCAGCTGCGCAGGAAGCTCAGACGGTCGGAGAGATGCGCGTGTTCGGAACGCTGGACTTGCTGCACGGAACCTTCGCCTTTTCTTTGGATGGGCTTGCGGGCGCGGGCCTTTGGGCGCGTCTGGTCTCACTTCCCGAAGATGTCCTTCATGCGGGCGAAGAAGCCCGTGGCTTCGGGATGCGTATGATGGGAAGACTCTTCCTCAAACTCTTCCAGGAGTTCGCGCTGGCGCTTGGTCAGGTTCTGCGGCGTCTCGACGCTGATCTGCACATGCAGGTCGCCCACGTCGCGTCCGCGCAGCGTCGGCATGCCCTTGCCTTTGATCTTGATCTGCCGCCCGGACTGCGTGCCCTCGGGGATCTTGATCTTGCACTCCGACCCGTCGAGCGCGTGCACGGAAAGCTCGCCGCCGATCGCGGCGCGCACCATGGAGATCGGAACGCGGCAATAGAGATCGGCGCCGTCACGCTGGAAGAAGCTGTGCGGCCTGACTCCAAGAAAGATGTAAAGATCGCCGGGCGGGCCGCCGCGCAGGCCCGCTTCCCCCTCTCCGGCGAGCCGAATGCGGTTTCCGTCCTCGACGCCGGCCGGCACGTTCACGGACAATGTGCGCTCGATCGACTTGCGTCCTGAGCCGCCGCAGGCGGGGCAGGGATGCTCGATGATCTCCCCGCGGCCCATGCAGGACGTGCAGGTGCGCTCGATCGCGAAGAATCCTTGCTGCGCGCGCACGCGGCCATGCCCCGCGCAGGTCGAGCAGACCT
This sequence comes from Methylocystis sp., assembly GCA_035319645.1. Classification (GTDB taxonomy): domain Bacteria; phylum Pseudomonadota; class Alphaproteobacteria; order Rhizobiales; family Beijerinckiaceae; genus Methylocystis. The sequence goes on from DATHCI010000184.1 coordinate 2,773, forward strand.
TGGGCTTCGAGCCCTTCTTCGCGCCCGAGCCCGCGCAAGCGTCGCAGGTCACCGACGTTGGCAGCTGGAATGTCGCCGTCTTGCCCGTGTAGGCTTCCTCGAGTGTGATCTCGAGATTGTAGCGCATGTCGGAGCCGCGCTCGCGGCCGTTGCCGCCGGTGCGCCCGCGCCGCCCCATGACGTCGCCGAACAGATCTTCGAAAATGTCGGCCATCGAGGCTCCGAAGCCCTCCGAGGAGAAGCCGGCCCCCTGCTGGAAGGCCGCATGGCCGAACCTGTCATAGGCGGCGCGCTTCTGCGCGTCCGTCAGCGTCTGATAGGCCTCGTTGATCTCCTTGAAGCGGGCCTCGGCGGCCTTGTCGCCCGGGTTGCGATCGGGATGGCACTCCATTGCCGCTTTGCGGAAGGCGATCTTCATCTCGACGTCAGTCGCAGTGCGCGACACGCCGAGAGTTTCGTAGTAATCGCGCTTGGCCATCTTGAAGCTGTGGTCGACCCGTTGGATTTTCCGCGAAGGCTCCGCCAATAGCGCGCGGCGCCCCGCGAATCAACCTTCAGGACGCAGCCGCGACGCCCTGCGCATATCGAGATTCACAGCAGGAATCGCAATGGCCCGGCCAAAAAACCGCGGCGATCATTCCAGCGGAGGCGGCGGCGCGGATCAGAAGCGCCGTGACGTCCTCGTCGAATCGGCGACGGACTTCTCCCTGAGGCTCACCGCCTTGAGCCGGCGCCGCTCGACCGAGGAGGGGATGCGGAGGCTGTCGCGATATTTCGCGACGGTCCGGCGCGCGATGTCCACGCCCGCGTCGCGCAGCTTGGCGACGATGGCGTCGTCGGAGAGCACGTCGTCGGCGCTCTCGCGATCGATCATCTGCTTGATCTTGAAGCGCACGGCTTCGGCGGAGTGCGGGTCGTCGCCGGTCGTCGTGGCGATCGAGGCCGAGAAGAAATATTTGAGCTCGAACACGCCCCGCGGGGTCGACATGTATTTGTTGGACGTCACGCGGGACACCGTCGATTCGTGCATGCCCACGGCGTCGGCGATCGTGCGCAGATTCAGCGGACGCAGGTGCTCGACGCCGTTGGCGAGGAAGGCGTCCTGCAGGCGGACGATCTCGGACGCGACCTTGAGGATCGTGCGCTGTCTCTGCTCCAGGCTTTTGACCAGCCAATTGGCGTTCTGCATGCAGGTCGTGATGAAGCTCTTATCGGCGTCGCCCTTGGCCGAAGCGCTCACCTTGGCGGCGTAGGCGTGGTTCACGAGCACGCGCGGCAGGGCGTCGGAATTCAGCTCGACGAGCCAGGAGCCGTCGCCGGCCGCGCGCACGATGACGTCGGCGACGACCGTCTGCACGGGAGCGTCGCCGAAGGCGCGCCCGGGCTTCGGGTCGAGGCAGCGCAGTTCTGCGGCCATGTCGATGACGTCATCCTCGTCCACGCCGCAGAGCTTTGCGAGCTGCGCAAAGTCGCGCTTGGCGACGAGCGGCAGGTGGGCGACGAAGATCTGCATCGCCGGATCGAAACGGTCGCGCTCGCGAAGCTGAATGGCCAGACATTCAGCGAGGTCGCGGGCCCCGACGCCCGCGGGCTCGAGCTTTTGCACGGTCGCCAGCGCGGCCTCGATTTCGGCGACGGCGGCGCCGAGCCGCTCGGCGAGCGCCTCGAGCGGCTCGCGCAGATAGCCGGTTTCGTCGATCGAGTCGACGATCGCCTGGCCGATGAAGCGCAGGCGGGGGTCGGCGCAGGCCAAAGCGAGCTGCTCGCCCAAGTGGTCCCGGAGGCTGATGGTTTGCGCGAGATAGGCCTCGATGCCAGGCGCCTCGCCGTCGTCGCCGCCGCCCCCGGTCCCGGTCCAGGAGGTCGCCGAGAGACCCGATCCCTCGGCCGCGCCGGGAGCCGCGGGCGCGACCGCCGGACCGTCCGGCTCAAAGGCGTTCGAAAGATTGTCGACGCCAAAATCAGCCGCGAGCGCGCTGTTGTCGACATCGAGCGCAGGCTCCGCCCAGTCGCCCTCCCGGGGTTCGACGCTGGCGGGCGTTTCTTCCGCGCCGCCCGACGCTTCGACTTCCGGGGCGGCGGGCTCGGCGCTCTCGGCCTCGAGGATTGGATTGCGCTCCAGCTCCTCCTGGAGAAAGGAGCCGAGCTCCAGGCTGGAGAACTGAAGCAGTTTGATCGCCTGCAGCAGCTGCGGGGTCATGACCAGGGCTTGGCCCTGGCGCATCACCAACCGGTTTGAAATCGCCATTCGTCCTGGCCCACACGCTGATCGGACTACCGAAGCCGCCTCGCGGCCTGTTTTTTGCTTGTAGCACGAAAGGAGCGACTCGGGACAGAAAATTAAGAAATCTCGCCGCCTTCGTTAATCACCAGCTAACGCCGTCTCAAAGGTCAGATGCAGGCGCGCGCCACGCTTGCAATTTCGGCGGCTCGCAGCTCTCGAGCGAGACCACGCAAGGTGGCGGCGCGCGCTCTCACGACGGCCGGCTTGCGCGCCAGGATTCCCGCGGGGGGCGCGAAGCGGGGCGCCAGCCGCGACAGAAGTCCGTCAGGAGCGGCGCGGAGAACGCGCGCGCGCTCGAGGCCGCCGAAGGCCAGGACATCTCGCGCGGCGTCGGGGAAGCCGGCCTCAACCGCATAGCCCGAGTCGAGAAGGAAAAGCTCCGCGCAGCGGATCCGCGCCAGAGCCCGATCGAGCCCCTCGCGCGCCGAAGCGGCTTCGATCAGGAGGCAGCCGGCTTCATCCGCTATGGCGTCGAGACCGGAGCCGGCGGGCCCGACGAGCGCCGCATCGGCGACGAGGCCCTCGATCACGCTGGGCACGAGCGAAGCGAGTCCGCGAGCGACCGCCTCCCGGCGCTTGGCGTCGGGCAGGTCAGGATCGTAGCTGAGCAGGACGAGAGAGAGCAACGGGCGGCCTCGCGCGGAAGAGCCACCACGGCTTAGCAAAAACCGGCGCCAGACGAAAAGTCGCGGCCGTGTCACGGCCGTTGCGCTCCGCGCCCTCTTTTGCGACCATTCCGCCATGACGCCGACGCGCATGCCCATCGAAATTCTCACGACGCCGCAGATGGCGCGCGCCGATAAGCTCACGATCGCGGCAGGCGTGCCGAGCATGACGCTCATGCAGAACGCCGCCGCGGCGATCGCGCGCACGGTGACGCGCATGCTGCAGAGATACAGCGGCCGGCGCGTGCTCGTGCTCTGCGGTCCTGGCAACAATGGCGGCGACGGCTACGTCGCCGCCGGCCTGCTTCGGGCGGCGCGTCTCAAAGTGCGCGTGGCGTCGCTCGTGCCTCGGGAGTCGCTGCGCGGCGACGCGCTCAAGGCCGCCTCAGGCTGGACGGGGCCCGTCGAGGATGCGGAGAACTGCGCCTTTGACAGGGCGGACCTCGTGGTCGACGCGCTGTTCGGCACGGGGCTCGCACGCGACATCGAAGGCCGCGCGGCGCTTCTGATCGAGAGGCTGAACCGCTGGCGGCGCGCGAGCGGTCAGCATGTCGTGGCCGTCGACATCCCCTCCGGCATCGACGGCTCGACCGGCGCGGTGCGCGGCGCGGCCGTAGAAGCGGACTCCACCGTGACCTTTTTCCGCCTCAAGGCCGGCCACCTGCTGCTGCCCGGACGCCTGCACTGCGGCGAGCTGGCGCTGGAGCACATCGGCATCGCGCCGAGCGTCCTCGACGAGATCGCTCCTGAGACTTTTGTGAATTCCCCGCCCCTCTGGTTGAAGGATGTGCCTTTCCCGCGCATCGACGGCAACAAATACACGCGCGGGCACACCGTCGTGCTCAGCGGCGACGCCTCGCACACAGGCGCCGCCCGACTCGCGGCGGTCGCGGCGTTGCGCGGCGGCG
>DATHCI010000185.1:0-22935 GCA_035319645.1 Methylocystis sp.
CGCTCGCGCCTCGGGCGCAGCGCATCGCGGGGGGAAACAGTAATAGAGACAACTCGTTTCTTTTATCCGCCGCGCGATCGAGCCTTCTCATCGCGCGGTCGGTGCCGCGTGTTCGTCGCGTGCTGGCCGACGCTCGTCGTCGCAGTGCGGAAGGAGCCGCGCGGCGCAGACGTCAACCCTCCATTCCCCGACGCATGAAAAAAAAGCGTCTCGATCTCGGATTTCAGGGAACGCTTAACCTTCGCGGCGCGTTGTCACTGGGCGATGAGTTGGCGGAGAGCGCGCCATGTTTGGGTCGCCTGTCATAGCGAGCGTAGTGTCCCTGCCGCTTGTATTCGGCGTGGCGACGGCGCGCGCGTGCCCGACCGCCCAGGCGCCCGCCGCAATCGGCGCAACGTCGCTCTGTGACGTGCGGCTCGCAAGCGCCGGACCTTTCGAGAACACGAGAGCTCTTTCCGAGAGTTCGGCTGCGCCCCGCGACCCGCTCGGGGAAGGATCTGCGGCGCGGACCATTGATCGCAAGCCGCGAATGTCAAGCCTGCGCTATGTCGACGTGGAGCGCGCGCGCAGCATGGCCGCGCTACCGGCTTGGGAAAGCTACGTGACGGCCCCCCAAGCCCTGAAATTCGACTTCGCCGAGCCGGCGCCGTGGACGCCGCTCTCCTGGAGTCAGGAGGCCGAAGAGCTCGCAAGGCAGGAAAGCATCCGCCCATTGACGCCGGGGAATGGAGCAGCCGCTCCGACGCTCTGGCCAGCGCCGCTCGCCGCCGTTGGAACCTATGACGCGCTGAGGCGGCTCGACGCGGATAAATGGCGCCAGCTCGGTTCCTGGAACGTGAAACGCGGCTGGGAAGTCGAATATGCGCCGACAAGCGAAACCATGTTTTACGCCCGCGATTTCCATTCGCAAACGACGTTGAAGACGCTCGCCGAAGCCAAGCTTGGAATTTCCGTCCTGGACGCGTCCTTCTGGGACGCCGCGTTGCGGGGAAAGATCTACGTCGGGCCCTTTGCCGTCGCGGACAGCCTGCGCGGCGGCCAGGAGTCAAAGATCGGGGCTCATGTGACCTTAAGCGAAATCGGCGCGTTCCACGTCACCTTCGCCGGCGGCGTCGCGCATGAGGCGGCGAGGGGCCGCGGCGCTTTCGGCTTGATCGAGACCTCCTGGCGGTTCTGACCCTGCCGGGAGCGGGCCGCCACGCAGCGGGATTGTCCCGTCGCGCCCCCTCAACCAAGTCATCCCGCCGACGGCTGCGCGCTCATGGCGAATTTGCGCCCGCGAAGGCGCGCCGACTTCGCCACGGCACGACCCGCGTCAAAGCCGGGCCTTGCGCGCCGCCGCCTGCAAGGCGATATGCTCCGACCATGAGCGAAGCGATTCTACTGGAGAACGCCGCGGGCGACGCCGCCGCAGTCACCCCTTTTGGCGCCGAGCTCGCCGCCTGGCGCGCCCGGGGCGTGGACCTCATCTGGGCCAAGGACGATCGGATCTGGGACCAAACCGCCCCGATCCTCTTTCCCGTCGTCGGCTGGACCCGCGACGGCGCCGTGCGCGTCAAGGGCCGATCCTATCCGCTTGCGCTGCACGGCTTCGCCTGGCGCAAAAGCTTCCGCGTAACTGAGCGTCGCGCCGACTCCCTGCGGCTGGAGCTCGCCGCCGACCATGAGACGCGCGCGCTTTACCCTTTCGACTTCCGCCTCGAGGCGAGCTTCGCCCTCCTGCCCGGCGGGCTCGAGACCGCGCTCGTCGTCGAGAACACGGGCGACGAGCCCCTCCCCTACGCCTGCGGGCTGCATCCGGCCTTCCGCTGGCCGCTCGCCGGCTCCTCGGCGCCGCACAGCATCGTCTTCGCCGAGCCGGAAAACCCCGACGTCCCCGTCATCGGTCCGGGCGGGCTGCTGTCGAAGCCGACGCGCCGGCTGCCGCTCAAGCGCGACGTCCTGCCCCTCGCCCCCGACATGTTTGCGTCAGACGCGCTCGTGTTCCTGAACCGTCGCAGCCGCAAACTAGCCTTCGACAATGGCGCGGGGGCGCGGCTCGTCGTCGAGACCGAGGATTTTCCGCATATCGGCTTCTGGACGCGGCCGCCGGCGTCGTATCTCTGCATCGAGCCCTGGACCGGCCACGGCGACCCGGACGACTTTTTCGGCGACCTTTACGAAAAACCCTCCATGCGGCTTCTGGCGCCCGGCCAGAGCGCGCGCCACGCCGCGACCTTCCGTTTCGAACCCGCGGAATGATCCTTGCTCAGCCGCGCCGTCTCACAGGGAAAGACCACATGACCATCGCGCCCACCGTCATCGACGCCATCGGCAACACGCCGCTCATCGAGCTGAAGGCGGCGTCGAAAGCGACGGGCTGCCGCATCCTCGGCAAGGCGGAGTTCATGAACCCGGGCGGCTCGGTCAAGGACCGCGCGGCGCTCTTCATCGTGCGCGACGCGATCGCGCGCGGGACCTTGAAGCATGGCGGCGTCATCGTCGAGGGCACGGCGGGCAACACCGGCATCGGCCTCGCGCTCGTCGCCAATGCGCTGGGCTTCTCGACCGTCATCGTGATTCCCGATACGCAGTCGCAGGAAAAGAAAGATATGCTGCGGCTGCAGGGCGCGGATCTCGTCGAGGTGCCCGCGGTCCCCTACGCCAATCCCAACAATTACGTGAAACTCTCGGGACGACTCGCCGAGCGACTGGCGGGCGAACGCGCGGAAGGGGCGATCTGGGCCAATCAGTTCGACAATGTGGCGAACCGCCAGGCGCATGTCGAGACGACGGGACCGGAGATCTGGGACGAGCTCAACGGCGAGGTTGACGGCTTCATCTGCGCCTGCGGGACGGGCGGGACGCTCGCGGGCGTCGGGATCGCCCTGAAGGCCAAGAGTGAGAAGATCAAGATCGGGATCGCCGATCCGATGGGCGCGGCGCTCTATTCCTACTATACGACCGGCGAGCTCAAGGCCTCGGGGACCTCGATCACGGAAGGCATCGGCCAGGGCCGCGTGACCGAAAACCTCGTCGACGCGCCGATCGACTTCGCCTGCCAGATCACGGACGAGGAAGCGCTGCCGGTCGTCTTCGATCTCGCGCAAAACGAGGGGCTGCTGCTCGGCGGCTCCTCGGGCATCAACGTCGCCGGAGCGATCCGGCTGGCGCGCGAGCTGGGGCCGGGACGCACGATCGTGACCGTGCTCGCCGACGGCGGCGCGCGCTACGCGTCGAAGCTGTTCAATCCCGAGTTCTTGCGCTCGCAGAATCTGCCGACCCCGCCCTGGCTTGAGCCGAAGCCGGCGATTGATCCGGGGTTTGTGTGAGCGAGTGATCAAAGCCAAACATTTGGCGCCAGGTTCGAGCTTTGAGCGGAAGCGCCGTCGAAGTCAGCCATGCTCTCGTCTTCGTGAATTCCGAGGAAGCGACAGGATTGAGTTTTTGAGTGAGAAAGCTTTATCGGCGCCTGCCCCCTCGGCGGCCGCGTCTTATCGTTCGCTCGCCCTTGAAAATCAATGGTTTGCGTTATGCAAAAGATATTTGCAAAATGCGAGGGCCTTTTCGCTCGCCGCTGCATCATAAGTATGATAAAGTATGAAATCGAGTTTTAAGAGGAGTGTGCCCCCATGCCCGACATCGAACGGCTGACCATCACCCTGCCGAGCGAAATGGCCGACGTTGTGAAAGCCGCCGTCATTGACGGCGACTACGCCTCGACGAGCGAGGTTGTGCGGGAGGCCATCCGCGATTGGAAAATGAAGCGCGCCTTGCAGCTTCAGGAGCTTGCCGCGCTCAAGGCCGACATCGACAAGGGCTTGGCGGATGTTGCCGCCGGTCGCGTCAAGGATTTCGACGCGGACAGGATCATTGAACGAGGGAGGAAGCTGTTAGCCAGCCGCTCTACCTCCGCATAACCGACAGGGCGGAAGCCGACCTTGCCGAAACCTGGTCGTACATCGCCTCTGATTCCGAAGCTGCCGCGACGCGCTTGCTCGACAAGATCAAGGCGACCTGCGCGCGCCTACAAGAGTTTCCGGCGCTGGGACCGTCGCGCGACCAGTTGGCGCGCGGCCTGCGCGTGATGTTTCAGGGCAACTATGCGATTTATTACACCTTACAGGACGGGGAGCTTGTGATTGTGCGCGTCTTGCACGGCGCGCGCGACGCCACGGCTCTTGCCGAGCAAGGCGGGTTTTACCTTTCATGATCTACGGCTATGCCCGCGTGTCGACCGACGGCCAGAGCGTTGACGCTCAGGTGAAGCAGTTGCGCGCCGCCGAAGCTGACCACGTGTTTCGCGAGACGGCGATCGGCGCGAAGACCGACCGGCGCGAGCTGGCTCGCGACCTGTTGAACACGCTCGACACGGTTGTCAGGGCCGGATCGGCCTCCTTCATTTCGTACGCGGCTTGCGCCGCCTATAGTCCGCCCAATATTCCTTGGCTGCCCCAATATCCCTGTCCTGCCGCTGCTTGGCGCCGCCGGTCAGCAGGATCACCAGCAGGTCACCGTCCCGTCCGAAATACGCGCGGCGCCCCGGCCCCCAATCGATCCTGTAGTCAAGCACGCCCTCCTTGCGGGCGACCTTGGATGCGTCGATCGCCCTTGGCGGCGCAGTCACAGACGAGGAACTCGATGCGGCGCTGGCCGAGAAGGCCGCTGAATTGAGGAGCCAAAGAGGGTTGAACTGAGGCAGGCGACATTTCTTGCGTCCGTTCGCGCCGACTTTCTTGCGATCCTGACCTATATCGCTGAGACGAGCTGCAGCCTTGCCATTGGCGAGGCCTTCGTGCGGAAGCTTTGCGCCAAGTGTCACAAGTTGGCTGCCTACAACACCATCATGGGACTCGCCCGCCCGGAGTTGCGTCGCGACATCCGCAGCTTTCCCTACATGGGCTGTGTGATCTTCTTTCGTTACGTCGACCAAGCGGTTTCGGCCCTGGCGAACCACCCCCGCTCTTCCTGAGAAGCGGAGGCTTGGCCAAGGGCCGCATTGGCGTCCCCTCGCCCGAAAAACCATCTCGACCGCGCGTCGGGCCGTCTCATCCTTCCGGGGCGCGCATAGCGAATGGAAAATTACTTGACGGTCTTCGCCGAGGCCATAGTTGCGACCTTGCGACCAACGCCGTAGGAGGCCAAGTCATGCCGCAACCCAAGACTCCCAAGGGCCCCGACACCAATCGCGCCGCGCTCGACACGCCTTCCGATCTCTCCAAGGAAGCAACAAGGAAAGTCGCCGCCGAGATCAACAAGCTTATCGCCGACGCCTTCACGCTTTATGTCAAGACGAAGAATTTCCATTGGCATTTGAGCGGCCCGCACTTCCGCGACTATCACCTGCTGCTCGACGAGCAAGCCTCGCAAATCTATGCGACGATTGATCCTCTGGCGGAACGCGTGCGCAAGCTCGGCGAGCCGACGCTGCGCTCGATCGGACACATCTCCAAGCTCGCGCGCCTCGCGGACAATGACGCCGACTTCGTCTCCGCTTTCGACATGCTCTACGAGCTGCTCGAGGACAATAAGAATGTGGCGGCCGCCATGCGCAAGGCGCACGAGATATGCGACGACAACCACGATAATGCGACGGCGAGCCTGCTCGAGGTCTTCATCGACGAGACGGAGAAGCGGACCTGGTTCCTGTTCGAGGCGGCCCGCGCGGCTGACCCTAGCGGTCACTGAGCCCGCCGGCCCTTGCTTCCGCAACTCTCCGCAACAGCCAAGTCGTCGGGCCTGTTCACGTTGAAGAACGGATCGACGGGCGCGGTCGGCCATGTCACGATGGTATGCGTATAGCGAGCGATGAAGGCGGAGACCTTGCGCACATCCTCCTCGACGAGGGCGCGACGCAGGTCGTCGCGAAGCTCGGACGGCCAGAGAGCGACGGCGTGATGCACGCGGTCGCCCGAGGCCGCCACGGCGATGCTCGCGCCCGTGGCGTCGCGCGACGCGCGCAAGCGCGCCACGAGATCGGCGGGCGCGAAAGGGGTGTCGCCCGGAACCGTGACGATGTCGCAGGCTTGACTTGCAATGGCGCTGGCATAATCCAGTCCCGCGAGCACGCCTGCGAGCGGCCCAAGGAAGCCCGTTGCGCCGTCGGCTACGATGGGAAGGCCGAAGGCCGCGAAGCGGGCGGGATCGCCGTTTGCATTGAGCGCGAGGCCGTCGCACTGCGGCGCGAGCCGAGCGCGGAGCAGCGAGAGGATCGGCTCGCCGCCGATTCGAAGCAGCGCCTTGTCGACGCCGCCCATTCGCAGCGCCTGGCCGCCTGCGAGGATCACACCAAAGACTTGACGCACCGGATCTCTCCCATGGCGAGTTTCGCTCCCAGAAAAGGATGAAGCAATGATTTCGAGACGCCTCGTGACCGCCGCCCTGCTGCTCGCCACGGCCGCGCCGGCGGCGGTCGCCGCCGAGCGAACGCCCTATTCGCCTCAAGCCTTTGCGTCCGCGCAAGCCTCAGGGGCCTCCATTCTGGTTGAGATCTTCGCGCCCTGGTGCCCGATCTGCCGGGCCCAGCAGGAGATTCTCACGAAGCTCGAAGCCCAGCAGAAATTCAAAACGCTCAAGATTTATCGCGTCGACTTCGACAATCAGAAGGACGCGGTGCGGACGTTCGGGGCGTCGCGCCAGAGCACGCTCATCGTCTTCAAGGGCAAGGATGAGCGCGACCGCTCAGTCGGCGACACGAACGCCGACTCGCTTGCGGCGCTGCTCGACAAGGCGCTGTGAGGGGGCGATGAACGCAGGCGCAATCGGCCTCGCCCTGCTTGCGGGCCTTCTGTCCGTTCTGTCGCCCTGCGTCGCGCCGCTGCTGCCGCTCGTGCTCGCCGCCGCAGCCGCAAGGAGCAGATTCGGCCCGGCGCTGCTCGCGCTTGGCGTGAGCTTCTCCTTTGTCGCGATCGGCCTCTTCGTCGCGACGATCGGCTTTTCCATCGGGCTGGACGACGGGGTCTTTCGCCGCATCGGCGCGATCCTGATGATCGCGTTCGGAATCGTCCTGCTCCTCCCGCCGCTGCAGGCGCGCGTCGCCGCGGCGGCGGGGCCGCTCAGCGATCGGCTCGACCGATTGTTTCGCGGCGCGCCGGTCGTCGCCACGCTCGGCCCATTCGGTCTCGGTCTGGCGCTCGGGGCCGTCTGGAGTCCCTGCGTCGGGCCGACGCTCGGCGCGGCGTCCTTGCTCGCCGCGCGCGGCCAAAATCTTGGCGAGGTCGCCCTGACGATGGGCGCCTTCGGCATCGGCGCGGCGGCGCCGCTGCTGCTGCTCGGACTGCTGTCGCGAGAAGTTTTCGCGCGCTGGCGCGTCGGGCTGCTCGCCGGAGGGACTTTTCTGAAGCAGGCCATGGGGGCGCTGCTGCTTCTGCTCGGCGGAATCGTTCTCTTTGGCCTCGACAAGAACCTCGAAGCCGCGCTCGTCGACGCCTCGCCGGAATGGCTCACGTCCTTGACGACGCGATTTTGAGCCCGGCGTCGATCGACGACAATAAGCCGCACGCCTATGGAGCGCTCCTTCTCCTTCCCTCCGGTCGCGCGGGCCGATGCGCGCCTGCTGATCCTCGGCTCGCTGCCGGGGCAGGCGTCGCTTGCGGCGCAGCAATATTACGCGCAGCCGCAAAACGCGTTCTGGCCGCTCATGGGCGCGCTGTTCGGCGCCGGGCGCGACCTCCCGTACCCTGAACGTCTGCGCATCCTACGGGAACGCGGCGTCGCGCTCTGGGACGTGTGCGAAAGCGCGCGCCGCCCAGGGAGCCTCGACAGCCGGATCGAACCGGCGAGCGTCGTCGCCAACGACTTTGCGTCCCTCTTCGCCCGCTGTCCGAACATCGAGCGCGTCTGCTTCAACGGCGCGACGGCCGCACGGCTGTTCGCAAGGCTCGTCGCGCCGACGCTCCCGCAGGGCCTCGCGACCATCCGCCTGCCCTCGACGAGCCCGGCGCATGCGGGGCGCAATTTCGCGCAGAAGCGCGAGGCTTGGACGGCCGCGCTCGCCGGCCTATTTCCCGACATCGAGGTTCTTTAGCCGCCCAAACACCGCTGGCTAAGATCGCCTCAGGCGGAGCCAGGCATCGAAGACGGCTCGCGCGCGGCGTGTCGCACGGCGTGAATGATAATCTCCTCCGCGCCGATCTCGTAAAAGATCAGATATGGATAAGGCGTGACGACCAGTCGCCTGATTGATGGATCGTCGGTTCGCGTCCCCATCCGCGGATGTTCCGGCAACAAGCCGGCGAGGGCGCGCATTCGCGACAAAACTTTTCGCGCGCCTTGAGGCGAACGCGAAGCAAGATATCCGGCTATCTCCTCAAGATCGTCCAGCGCCGGGATCGTGAAGCGGACTTTCACAATCCGCGTTTCGCCCAAACAGCTCGAACTTGCTCCTCAGCGGCGAACTCGCCGCGTGCGGCGGCGGCGCGCGAACAGGCGATCGCTGCGCGCTCTTCGTCGGTAAGCGACACGATCGGCCCCTCGTCGCCCGCGAGCAGCAGAACGACGCGCGCAATTTCGTCCTGCGTTTCGGCGGGCAAGTTGCGAACGGCCTGAAGAGCGTGATCAAGCAGATGGGTCATGGAAACCCACCTTAGCGTCCTCGCGCCGCCATTGGAACGCCCGACGAGCCAACGCGGCATTTCGTAAGGGAACACGCATGTCAGCGGAATTCCGTCCGCCGCGCTTCGCCGGCCTATTTCCCGACATCGAGGTCCTTTAGCCGCCCGAACACGCGGTCGGCGTCGAACTGGTCCTCCTCCTCCTCGACCGGCGGCGGCGTGACGCGCTTGCCGAAGACCTCCTCTTCCGTCGCGTGCGGCTCGTAATAGGGCTGGGTCGTCTCTTCGACGGGCGTCAGCAGCGGGCCGTGATCAGCGACCTGCGCCGGACGATCCTTCGCCGAGCGCGCGACTTCGAAGTCGAGGTCGATCTGCGAGCAGAGGCCGAGCGTGACGGGATCCATCGGCGTGAGCGCGGCGGAGTTCCAATGCGTGCGGTCGCGGATCGCTTTCAGGGTCGTCTTGGTCGTGCCGACGAGGCGCATGATCTGCGCGTCCTTGAGCTCCGGATGGTTGCGAAGCAGCCAAAGGATGGCGTTGGGCCGGTCCTGCCTGCGCGAGAGCGGCGTGTAGCGCGGCCCCCGCCGCTTGACCTCGGGCAGCTTGATCTTCGAGACGTGCAAGTTCAGCCGATGCTCGGGGCTTCCCTCGGCGCGGGCGATTTCCTCGCGCGTGAGCTGGCCGGAGGTCACGGGGTCCTGTCCGCGGATGCCGGCTGCGACCTCGCCATCGGCGATGCCCTTGACCTCGAGAGGGTGCAATTTGCAGAAATCGGCGATCTGGTCGAAGGTGAGCGACGTGTTCTCCACGAGCCAGACGGCGGTCGCCTTGGGCATCAGCGGGGCGGTGCTCATGATGGAAATGCTCCTCGGTGCGGCAGGCAAAGGAAAAAGGTTCGCACGCCGTCCGGCGCTGGCGTGACTGTTCCGATCCTGCGGGGAAGGAGCTTATATACGACTCGGCGCAACGGAACGCAACGGCCCCAAGCCGCGCTCTTATCCTCCGCCAACTTCGCGAAACAGCCCTTCGTAGCGCTCCATCGCCGTGGCGTGGGAGAAAGCTGCGGCGCGCCGCTGGCGCGGCGCCGGATCGCCCGGCGCCTCCAGGCTCGCCGATATCGCCGCCGCCATCCGCATTTCGTCGCCGACCGGCACGAGACGGCCCGCCGCCTCCGAATCGATGATCTCCTGCGGGCCGCCGCTCCTCGTCGCCACCACCGCCAGGCCAGAGTCCAGCGCCTCGACGATCGCGAGGCCGAAGGATTCATGGTAGGAGGGCGACACGAAGCAGCGGGCGCGCTCCAGATAGCTGTCGGGATCCGTGTAGCCCGGCAGCGCCAGGCGCTCGGCCACGCCAAGGCGCTGCGCCTCGCGCTCGAGCGCCTCGCGCTGCGGCCCCTTCCCGAGGATCACGAGTCGCGCCTGCGGATGGGCGACGCGGGCGAAGGCCCGGACCAGAAAGCGGAATCCCTTCTCTTCGACGAGGCGGCCCATCGCGACGACGAGCGGCTCGCGCGCCGCGAGCGCCGCCGGGTCGAGCGGCGGATGCGGAGGCTCGGGAGCGGCCGGATTGTAGATCGTCACGACTCGCGTCGGCGGGAACCAGAACTTCTCGATGAGGTTCTTGCGCAGAGCCTCCGAGACGGCCACGCTCGCCCCCACGAGGCGCGAGAGAGCCGGCGACAGCAGGAATCCGAGGCGGCTCAGCCGCTCGGGCTCGTTCTGGAAGAAGCCATGGTAGGAGATGATCGCGCGTCTTGCGCGCCCGGCGAGCAGCGCCGCGACGACATGCTTCAGATTGGCCGCAGAAAGCGCCGAGAAGCTGACCTTCGGCTCTTCCCGCCGCAGAAGCCGCGCCAACGCGCCAACGCTCCTCAGATGGCCCTTCGGGAGCAGAACGAGCTCGACGGCCGGATCGAGGCTCGTGCGCCATGCGTCCGCCTCATGGTCGACGGCGAGCAGCACGCGGTCGCCGCGCGCCGCAAAACCCGAGGCGAGGCGCGCGATGACCCGTTCCGCCCCGCCGCCGGAGAGCGCATGGACGTAGAACAAAAGGACGCGCCGGTCTTGCATCTTGGAAAGTTCTTCAAGGGCGCGCGCCGCGCGTCTCAGCCGACTGCCGGCTTGTCGGCCGGTTCGGTCGCCGTCGACACCGAAGCTTTGACGATGCGGTCGGGATCCTTGGCGGGCTCGCCGCGCTTGATCTTGTCGACATTCTCCATGCCGGACGTGACCTCGCCCCAGACCGTGTAGTTGCGGTCGAGGAAGCGCGCGTCGGCGAAGCAGATGAAGAACTGCGAGTTGGCGGTGTCGGGGTGCGACGCGCGCGCCATCGAGCAGGTTCCGCGCACATGCGGCGCGGCGTTGAATTCCTGCACCAGGTTCGGATATCTCGAGCCGCCGGTTCCCGTCCCGTGCGGACATCCGGTCTGCGCCATGAAACCGTCGATGACGCGGTGGAAGGCCACGCCGTCGTAAAACCCTTCGCTCGCGAGCGTCTTGATGCGCTCGACATGCCTGGGAGCGAGATCGGGCCGCAGCCTGATCTCCACCTTGCCCTTCGTCGTCTCGAGCGTCAGGATTTCGCCTGCCTCGGTCATTTCCTGTCCCTTCCGTTCCTGGTTTCTTCAGCTCTCGTCGCCGGCGACGCGCAGCTTGACGATCTTGTCGGGATTGGCCGGCGGCTCGCCGCGCTTGATCTTGTCGATGAACTCCATGCCCGAGACGACCTGGCCCCAGACCGTGTATTGCTCTTCGAGGTAGCGCGCGGGCGCAAAGCAGATGAAAAACTGGCAGTTGGCCGAGTCCGGGTCCGGGCCGCGCGCCATGCCCACCGTGCCGCGCAAGAACTTCTCCTTGGAGAACTCCGCGGGGATGTTCGGCAGGTCGGACTTGCCCATCCCCGTGCCGGTGGGATCGCCGGTCTGCGCCATGAATCCATCGATGACGCGATGGAAGACGACGCCGTCGTAGAAGTGGCGCTTCGCCAGCGTCTCGATCTGCGCGACATGCTTGGGGGCGAGATCCGGACGCATCTTGATGACGGTGCGGCCGTAGGCCGTGTCGAGATTGAGCAGCTTGTCCTCGGCGCGCGCTGCGGGCGCGCCGAACAGCGCGGCGGAGGCCGCAGCGCCAGCGAGGAGATTGCGGCGGTCGATGCTCATTTACCCTCCCTTGTCTTTAGATTGGGCTTCGTCCAGCGCGCGCCGCAACGCCTTCGCGCAGTGGGGCGGGACAAATGCCGAAACGTCGCCGCCAAGCGCGGCGATCTGGCGAACGAGCGACGCGCTGATGTGGCGCAGAGACGCCGAAGCCGGAAAGAAAACCGTCCGGATATGCGGCGCGAGCGTCGCGTTCATGCCCGCCATCTGCGCTTCATAATCGAAATCCGCGCCGTCGCGCAAACCGCGGACGATGGCGCAGGCTCCGCACGCGCGCGCCGCATCGACTGCAAGGCCGCGGAAGGCCACGACCTCGAAGGCGCAATCCGGCTCAGGTTCGATTCGTGCGACCGCTTCCAGGATCAACTCTCGCCGCGTCGCGAGGTCGAGGAGCGGCGCCTTGCCGGGATGGGCGCCGAGGCCGATGACCAGCCTGTCGAAGAGGTCGGCGGCCTGACGGATCACGTCGAGGTGACCGAAAGTCAGCGGATCGAAGGAGCCGGTGTAAAGGGCGGCGCGGCGCGGCGTCTTAGGCATTCGCCGCCTATAGGCGAAAGTCGACCCGGATGCGAGGGACGACCGCCCTTAAACACGCAAGATTAGGGTTAAGGAGAGATTGGCTCCAGGCGCCTCGGCGATCCCCCTCCTGCACATCCCGGAGTGGGCCGACATCTTCATTTAATGCGACAAAAAGAAGCGCCGCGAGTTCCGAGTCCAAAACGAAGGCGCGCCGGCGCGGAGAGGCCTCGCAGCGACAAGGACGAGAGCGGAATTTCGCCATTTTAAGCAGATTTATCAACATCTACCGCAGCGGGGACGCAGCAATTGACGTAACCCCTCGGAAACGAATTTCTGCGTCAAGTCATTGTCAATCAACGGACCCATTCGCCTTCGTGAACGAGCGACGGGAATTCGAGATGACAGTCTCTGAGCGCGCAAGAACGGGAGCGGAGGGACGGCGATGCGTCTTTCGATCCTTTCTCACGGATCGTCAGGGCGTCACCGCGGTAGAGCTTGCGATGATCGGCGTGCCCTTCCTGGGGCTGTTGACGGCCATCTTCGAGACGGCGTTCATCTACATGCAGAGCGTGCAGCTTCAGAACGCCACCGAGCATGCGGCCTACATGCTTCTCACCAACGGCGTTTCCAGCGGCTTGACCGCAAATCAGTTCGCGACCAATTACATCTGCCCCCAGCTTACTTCCATGTTCAACTGCAGCCTGCTGCAGGTCACGGTCTCGACTCCCTCGAGCTGGAGTGCGGCCAACACGCAAGCGGCCAGCAACGTCTATGCGCCGTCCGGCTATAACGGAGGCCAGACCCTGTCGATTCCACAGCCGGGCAACATCGCCGTCGTCCAGGTCGCCTACCCCATGAACCAGATCGTCGCCATCATGGCCGGCGGCGTCGTGATGAATCAGACCGTCACGCAGGTGCACGCCGGTCAAATCGCTCAAGGCGGCACATGGGCCAACATCCTCCTCGCAACCGCCGTGTTTCAGGTGGAGCCCTGATCTCGAAGAGCCGAACAGATATGCCGAGACCCTCGACCTCGTTCCCTCGACCAGCGCAGAAACGGCGTCGCCGCGGCGCCTCAGCGGATGGATTCGTCGCCGACGAGGCGGGCCTGGCCGCGGTGGAATTCGCATTCGTGCTGCCCATCATGCTGCTCGTCTATTTCGGGCTCGTCGAGATCGCCTCTGGCGTGCGCGCCTCGCAGCAGCTCGACCTCGTGGCCCACACCGTCGGCGATCTCGTGGGACAGCTTCCGCAGCACGGCTCCGGCCCCGCGCAGCTTACCGACAACGGGTCGACGTCTTCGGGTCAGCAATACGGCATCCAGCAGGTGTTCGCGGCGGCGACGGCGTTGATGCAGCCCTTCCCCACCAGTTCGATGCAGATCACCGTCAGCGAGGTCCTGATCTCGCTCGGCTCGACGGCCGGAACCTATCAGGCGAACGTCGACTGGACGGTCGCGTCGAACTCGACGGCGGTGGAGCGCAACGCCGGCGGCGCCTGCGCGAGCGGAGTAGCGCTAGGGGCAACGACGATCACCCCAGGCAGCAGCGCTCTCGCCTTCCGCAACAACGCCCCCGTCGACACAGGCGGAATCTCGACCTCGTTCAACAGCGGCAATGCCGCTCCCGGGCCTTATATCGTCACCGACATCGTCTACACCTACACGCCGAAAATCATGCTCGTCTCAAACCTGTTTGGCGGCGCGGGCGGGCTCACGATGAAGCGGACGACCTACAACGCCGTGCGCAACACCTATTACAGCAGCTCCTATCCCTATCTCTATAATCACATACAATATCAGCTCTCGACGACGCCCAACGGCACGAACTGCCTGCCGATACCTTGAAGGCGTCGCCCATACGCCTCAGCGGCGCAGGACGAGCTCGCCGGACGCGATCTCCACATGCGACAGCTTCGACAGGAAGGTCATGCCGAGCAGGCTGCCGCGCATCGCGCCCCTCTCCGAGACGACGGCGTCGACGTCATAGACCTCGATTCCGCCGAGCTTCACGCGCTGGAGCTTCACCGGCGCGGCGAGAACAATCCCGTTCGCGGACTGCAGCCGCACGGAGTAGTCGCCGGGCAACGGAAAGATGCCGAGCTGCGCGGCGTCCTCGCTGCTGAGAGAAACGAAGGAGGCGCCGGTGTCGATCATCACCGGGATCGGCAAGCCATTGATCTCGGCGGTGGAGAAATACTGGCCGTGCTGCGCGGGAATGAACATGGCGTCGAGCGGCGTGCTCGGCCGCGGCGCCGGTCGCGCGGGCGCCGGCGATGCGGCTGGAGCGCGGACCTGGATCTGCGTCTCGGGGGCTTGGCGAGCGGGCGTCGAGAGATGAGGAAGCTTGTCGGAAAATTGCGCCAAAAGGCCGATCCCGATCGCGGCGACGCCGACGAATTTGAGCGCGTCTTCGATCATGGGCGGCCTCTTTGGAAGCGCATGTTTGCTTTCCCATGATCTGCGCATGTATTGATTGCCGCGGGCTTAATCCGTTCCCGCCCCTCGCGGCGCGAAAGTGACGCACATGACGATCACGATCTATCACAACCCTTCCTGCGGGACCTCGCGCAACGTCCTCACGGCGATCCGCGAGACCGGCGCCGAGCCGGTCGTCGTCCAGTATCTCAAGGACCCGCCGACGCGCGAGAAGCTCAAGGCGCTGCTGAAGGCAATGGGGATTTCCGCCCGCGGCCTCCTGCGCAAGCGCGGAACGCCCTATGAGGAGCTCGGACTCGACGATCCGAAGTGGAGCGAGGAGGAGCTCATCGGCTTCATGCTGAAGCACCCGATCCTGATCGAGCGCCCGATCGTCGAGACGCCGAAGGGAACGCGTCTGTGTCGCCCCGCGGAGAAGGTGCGGGAGGTGCTATAGCGGCCTCGCGCCGCAAACCCGGTCGGCATCAGCCGCGTAATGCGGATGTCACCCAAACATGGGATTCCTTCGATGGAGCGCCGGACCGTGGCGTTTGCCACTGCTTAAAATGCTCGGCGGGCCTATCCCCAATTCGCGCCTGCCGCTGGGGCCGGCGCCTCGAATTGGCAAAGGAAATCCGCCATGCGCAAGCTTCTTCTCGCAGCCGCCGTCACCGCCCTCATGGCCTCGCCGGCGTCCGCGCTGAACTTCCAGTTCCGCACCCTCGACAACCCGGGCGACCCGACCTTCAACCAGCTGCTCGGCATCAACGACTACGGCGTCATTGTCGGCTATTTCGGCAGCGGCTTGGCCGGCCATCCGAATATCGGCTATGAAATCGCCCCGCCCTACACGACCTTCACACCTAACATGCAGCCGGGCTCGGTCCAGACCCAGGCGACCGGGATCAACAACTCGGGGGTCACCACGGGCTTCTGGTCCGACACCGACACGGGCACGGACGCCAATTTCGCCTTCGTCCGCACGCGCATCGGCGGCAACTTTCAGTATGTCAGCACGATCGATCCGCTGACCGCGAGCACGCCGCGCGTCAGCCAGGCGCTCGGGATCAACAACAGCAACATTGTCGTCGGCTTCTACAACGACGCCGGGGGCGCCTCGCATGGCTTCGCCTACAATCTGAACACGGCGGCCTATCTCCCGATCACGATCAGCGGGGCGTCGAGCTCGGCGGTCACGGGCATCAACGACGATGACGAAATCTGCGGCTTCCTCATTGACGCCAAGACCAATGTGACCGCCGGATACGTGAAGAACGCCCTCGGCATAACCCGCGTTTCGTATCCCCACGCCGGCACGACGCAGCTCCTCGGCATCAACAACGAGGGCGTCGCCGTTGGCTTTTATATCGGCCCCGACGCGGTGATGCACGGCGCCTATTATACGCCCGACAGCCCCACACTAATCACGGTGAACGTCCCCGGCGCCATCAACGGCACGGTTCTGAACGGCATTAATAACCGGGGCCAGATCGTCGGCTTCTACACGGACGCCGCCAACCTCACGCACGGCGTGCTCGTCACTGTCACGCCCTGACGCCATCGCGCGCAGCCCGCCAAGCCAAGGAGAGGGACGCGCGAGCGTCCCTCTCCGCTTTTCTCGGCCTGTCGAGATGAGGGGTTGACGGGCGCGTCGCCCGAAATCTCAGCCGGAGAGCGCCGCCTTGACGAGCGCGCTGGCCTTGCCGAAGTCCATCCGCCCGGCGTATCTGGCCTTGAGTACGGCGAGCACCTTGCCCATGTCCTTGATGGAGGCGGCCTCCGTCTCGGCAAGGGCGGCTCTGATCGCTTCGGCGACCTCGGCTTCTCCCAGCTGCGCTGGAAGATAGGATGAGATCACTTCGATCTCGGACCTCTCCTTCTCGGCGAGGTCGGGGCGGTTGTTCTTCTCGTAGATGTCGAGCGACTCCTGGCGGCTCTTGATCATCTTCTGCAGCACGGCCAGGACGTCGGCGTCGGAGACGCTGCCGCCGGAAACGCGCGCCTCGATGTCCTTATCCTTGAGCGCGGCGTTGATGAGCCGCAACGCGTCGATGCGCGCGCGGTCGCCGGCCTTCATCGCGACCTTGAGGTCTTCCTTGAGCTTTTCGCGCATGGCGTTTTCCCTTTGCCGGCGGATGTATTAGACCAGGGGCCGCGAGAACGGGAGCCACGGGCATAGAGGGAAGATGAGCGTCGATCAAGAGAAGGCGGGTTGGATTGCGCCGGTCCATACCGGCGCGCTGGTGCTGGCGTCGGGCGAGGTCATATTGGGTTTCGGCGTCGGCGCGGTCGGCCAGGCCGTGGGCGAAGTCTGCTTCAACACCGCCATGACCGGCTATCAGGAAATCCTGACCGACCCGTCCTACGCCGAGCAGATCGTCGCCTTCACCTTCCCGCATATCGGCAATGTCGGCGCCAATGACGAGGATGTCGAGACGGTGGATCTCGCGCGCAGCGCCGGAGCGCTCGGAGCGATCTTCGCCGCGCCGCTCACGGGCCCCTCGAACCACCGGGCGCAGGGGGATTTTGCGGCCTGGCTCGCGCAGCGCGGGGTCATCGGGCTCTACGGCGTCGATACGCGGGCGCTGACGACGCTTATCCGCGAGAGGGGCATGCCCAACGCCGTCATCGCCCATGCGCCGGACGGTCGCTTCGATCTCGACCTGATGCGGGCCAAGGCTTCGGCTTGGGGAGGGATCGACGGAGCCGACCTCGTGCCTCTCGTCGGCGCGCGCGAAAGCTTCGAGTGGCGGCAGACGCGCTGGCGCCTCGGCGCCGGCTATGGCGCCCGCGACGGGATCGCAAAATTTCGGGTCGTCGCAATCGACTATGGCGTCAAGCGCAACATTTTGCGGCTGCTCGCGGACGCAGGCTGCGAAGTCGTCGTCGCCCCGGCGACGGCCACTGCGGCGGAGATCCTCTCGCTCGAGCCCGATGGCGTGTTCCTCTCCAACGGGCCGGGCGATCCGGCCGAGACCGGCAAATACGCCGCGCCGGTCATCCGCGAGCTTCTGGATCGCAAGGTCCCGGTCTTCGGCATCTGTCTCGGCCACCAGATGATGGCGCTCGCCGTCGGCGCAAAGACGCGGAAGATGCCGCAGGGACACCACGGCGCCAACCACCCGGTCATGGACTTTACGACCGGCAAGGTAGAGATCGTTTCGATGAACCACGGCTTTGCGGTCGACCGCGACACGCTGCCCGCAAACGCGCGCGAGACGCATCGCTCGCTCTTCGACGGGTCGAATTGCGGGATCGAGCTGACCGATCGTCCCGCGTTCTCGGTGCAGCACCACCCCGAGGCGTCGCCGGGCCCGCAGGACAGCCACTATCTCTTCAGGCGCTTCGTCGACATGATGGCGAAGAGCGGCGCGGCGGCCTGAGTCATATTATGGGCGCAGCCAGGGCTAAAGCGGATTTCGCCGGGTTCTTCGTGCGGATCCGCCAAACGACGCCTCTACGACCGAGAGGGCGATCAACATGCTGTCCGCAGTGAGCGAGTGGCTTTTCGGCGCCGCTGATTTGGCCCCGCATGGATTCTGTCTGCTTTGGGAGCCGCGACTAATTTGGCTCTATGCGGTTTCAGACGCGGTAATCGCGCTCGCTTACTTCACCATTCCGCTGGCGCTCATCGTCATCGGCAAGAGACGAAAAGATCTCATCTTTCGTCCGGTGCTGTGGCTGTTCGCCGCCTTCATCCTGCTGTGCGGCGCGACCCACGTGCTCGACGTCGTGACCTTGTGGACGCCCTTCTATGGCCTCCAGGGACTGGTCAAGGCGGCGACGGGGCTCGCCTCAATTTTCACGTCATTGGCCTTGTGGTGGGCGCTGCCGAGTTTCCTCGCGCTTCCGTCTGTGGCGCAATTGCAGCAGGCCAACGCCGCGCTACGCGCAAGCCAGGAGCAGCTGGCCCATGCGCAGAAGATGGAGGCGCTCGGGCAATTGACGGGCGGCATCGCGCATGATTTCAACAATCTGCTTCAGGTGATCACAGGCTCGCTCGGCGTCATCGAGCGTCTCATGGCGCGCGGACGCGGCGATGAAATCACCCCTGCGCTGGCCGCCATCCGCAAGGCCTCAAACACCGCCGCGAGCCTCATCGGTCGGATGT
The DNA here is from genome assembly GCA_035319645.1 of Methylocystis sp. Taxonomy (GTDB): domain Bacteria; phylum Pseudomonadota; class Alphaproteobacteria; order Rhizobiales; family Beijerinckiaceae; genus Methylocystis. Next base: position 18,738 of record DATHCI010000185.1, read on the forward strand.
TGAGCTTCTCGCTTCGACAGACGCTGCTGCCGCGTGTGATCGAGCCCGACAAGCTCGTCGCCGGTTTGGAAGAGATGTTGCAGCGAACCCTGGGGCCGCAAATCGACCTCGATTTGCGCCTGGGGAATTGCCGCCGAACCATTCTCTGCGACCCGTCGCAATTGGAGAGCGCCCTCCTGAACCTGGCGATCAACGCGCGCGACGCCATGCCGCACGGCGGCGAGCTCAGGATTGCGACGGCGGATCGGATCTTGGCCGCCGACCAGATCGAGCCGAATCTGGACCCCGGAGACTATGTCGAGATCGAGGTGACGGATACGGGCGTAGGGATGACGCAGGACGTGCTGGCCCACGCTTTTGAACCCTTCTTCACGACCAAGCGCGTCGGTCAAGGAACGGGCTTGGGGCTTTCGCAAATTTATGGCTTCGTCAGGCAGTCGGGCGGGTTCGTGCGCATCGAAAGCGCGCCGGGCGAGGGGACGAGCGTGCGCATCTACCTGCCGAGCGACGACCTGGCGACAGACCTCGCCGACGAAGCTCAGCCGTCCAGCGAAAGTCCGGATTCTTCTTCCGCTACGAGGCGCGGCAAAGTCCTGATTGTCGAGGATCAAGCGGACGTGCGCCGGCAAATCGTCGGCGCCCTCAACGAAATCGGCTGTGCGGTGCAGGAGGCCGGCGAGGGAGCGGCGGGTTTGAGCTTCATAGTGTCCGGCGAGCCGCTGGACCTGCTGATCACGGATGTCGGCCTGCCCGGGATGAGCGGACTTCAGCTCGCGGAAGCCGCGCGCGCCACCCGGCCCGACCTGCCGATTCTGATCATTACGGGATATGCGGACAAGTCGCTCGGGACGCTGCGACTGACGGCAGGCATGGAGGTTCTGCGCAAACCTTTCACTCTGGATGATGTCGTCGCCAGAGCGCAGGCGCTGCTGAAACAGGGCGCTCCGGCCATTACGTAACGGCACGGGCTCCAAAAGCCGTCCTCAAAGCGCGAGCGGTTCGAGGTGATCGCCCAAGTCTCCTCCGCCGCCGGCCAGGCTCAGGGACTCATGCAGGCGGCGGACAGGACGCCGGCCGCGATCGAAACCGATGCGACCCAGATCGCCGCGGCGAGCGCGTTCTGCTCGATCGCGTATGAGAGTCCGGGATGGGCGACCCGCGCGAGGAGGTAGGCGACGACCTGGGTCGCAAAGGCGACGCAGCCCCAGATGACAAATTCGAGCGCCGTCTCGGTGTTGTGGATGGCGCCCGCGAGCGCGATCGCGAAGCCCAGGAGGCTGCCCCCGAGCGCAACGGCGGCCGAGGCGTTGTGCTCCCGGACGATGAGCTCGAATTCCCGATGCGGCGTCAGTCGAGCATAGACGACGCAGAAGGCGAGGCAGAACGCGATGGCGCTCGCGAAATAGCCGACATACGCCAACACTCCGGTCAAAAGCTCTCCCACCTCGCCTCCGCTCGTCGCGAGCTCAGGAAACCGCGGCTTCGGAGCCGTTGATGATCGCGAAATCCGGCTGGCCGCGCGTTAGGCGCGCGACGATGCGGCTCGCCCATTCCTCGGGGGCGCCATCCGGCGTCACACGCAGGTTGTAGCGAGCGGGCGCAACAAACAGCCGGTTGGTGTCGGCAAACCGACCGCTTTTGATCCGATCGACCCAGATCACATAAGCTTCGCCGAACGCTCGGCGCGTGTCTTCCGTCGGGCAGACGAAGTCCGCAATCGCAACATGACCCGCGGCGATCACCTGGTCGCAGAGCCAGCCCATGCGGCGCGCCTGCTCAATCCGATCCTCGACGGAGAAGCCGAGATCGCGGCATATGTTCGCCCGCACCGCGTCGGCGTTGAAGTGCACGGCGCCGAGGCGCGGCGCGAGACTCAAAGCCAATGTCGTCTTGCCGGTCCCCGGCAGGCCCATGATCAGGATCTTCTGGCGCATCTGTTCCCGCATTTCACTCGCCCGGGCGGCCTTCGCCGCGCGGCCTCGTCGCCTGAGTCATGACAGAACCACAGCACGCTAACGCTCACTGCCCGCGCCAAAATCGGCTGGCCATCCAAGTCCGAGAAAAATATTTTTCTAAGGGTGTTGCAAGACTTAGTCTACATTGTGTTGGAATAAACCGAGTTGGTGGCTAAATGCCTAACGACTGTGAATTTTTCGATTCCGCGAGCCGCGCTTCCAGCCGTCGTGACAAATCGTTATTGACGCGGAACACGTAATCCAGCTTGCGACAAGTGGCGGTCGGGGCGCCCTGCGCGACGAGCCAGTCAGCGAGTTGCGCCGCCTGCTGCTCCGGCGCGAGAAAGCTTAACTGTCCCCCGTCCTCACGCGCGAGGAGGGTCGCGCCGAATTTGATCTCGGCCTGACCCACGAGCCGCTCGCTGGCGTCGGCCGGCTTCGCGCGCACCTCGCGGGTCGTGCGCGCTTCCTCCTCGGCGGCGATGCGCGACAAGATGACGCGCGCCGCCTCGCGCGCCGCCTCGCTCCAAGGGGCGGTGAGGGAGGCGACCAGATTGGCCTGCGAGCGCAGAATCACGCCGTCGTCAAGCACCTTGAGTCCGTTGGCGGCGAGCGTCGCGCCGGTCGTCGTGATGTCGACGATGAGGTCGGCCTGCCCCGCGGCCGGCGCCCCTTCTGTCGCGCCGGAGCTCGCGACGATGCGGTAGTCGCCGATGTGATGCTCGGCGAAGAAGCGGCGCGTCGTGTTGACATATTTGGTGGCGACGCGCAGCCCGCGTCCGCGCCGCGCGCGAAAGCCGCCGGAGACGTCGGCGAGGTCTTCCATCGTGCGCACGTCGATCCAGGCTTGCGGTGCGGCCACGACGACGTTGGCGGCGCCGAAACCGAGCGGCGCCAGCAGCTCGACGTGGCGGTCGGCGTCGGCGATCTCCTCGCGCACCAGGTCTTCGCCGGTTACGCCGAGATGCACTTCGCCGCTCGCGAGCCGCGCCGTGATCTCGCCGGCCGAGACGAAGAGCGCCTCCGCGCCCTCGACGCCGCGCACGACGCCGCGATAGTCGCGGGCGCCGCGGCTCTGCTGCAGTTCGAGTCCGGCGCGCGCGAAGAAGGCCAAGGCGTTCTCCTGCAGCCGGCCCTTCGACGGCGCGGCGACCACCAGCTTCTGGTCTGCGGACGATATGAGTCCGGTCACGCGCGCCCTCCGTCGAAGCGATTGATCCAGAGGGCGGCGCCGACTGCGGGGATGTCGCGCTTCGCGCCGAGCGACCTCAGCAGTCCGTCATAGCGCCCGCCGCTCAGCAGCGGCGGCGCGTCGTCGGTGCCGCCGGCGTCCCGGGCCTCGAACATGAAGCCGGAATAGTAGTCGATCGCATGCGCGAAGCTCGTCGTGAAGCGCATCTGCGCGAGGTCGAGGCCGCGCGCTGCGATGAAATTCGCGCGGCTGTCGAAACGGTCGAGCGCGTCTTCAAGGTCGAGCTTGGCTTCCTCGGCGAGCTGGCGCAGCGCTGCGCTTGCGGCGTCCGGCGCGCCGTCGATGCCGAAGAAGGACTCGACGAGCGCGCGCGTCTCGGCGGGGAGACCTTCGGCGAGCGAGGCCTGCTCCAGGAAGCGCTCGGCGATCTCGCCTGCGCTTCGCCCGCCGACCGTCGTTATCCCCGCGATGGCGAGGAGGTCCTCGACGAGCTTCTTCGCTCCGGCGGCGTCCGATCTCTCGAGCGCGGCGAGAACGCCCGCGCCGGCGCCGCCGCTTTGAGGCGCGGGCCCCGCGAGCAGCCGGGCGAGCTGGCGCGGGCCGGCCTGCGCGTGCCTGAGGCGCCTCCGCCACGCGGGAGCGACGTCGAGGCGCTCAAGAAAAGCCTCGACGAGCCCCGCATCGCCGATGCGCACCGCGAGGGAGGGCGCGCCAGCGGCCGACGCCGCCTCGAGCGCGAGACCGAGAATCTCGGCGTCGGCGGCCTCCCTGTCGGCCCGCCCAAAGCTCTCGAGCCCCGCCTGCGGCGCCTCGCCCTCGCCGATGCGGAAGGTCGGGCCGCCATAGGCGAAGGCCGTGGGCTCCGAGGCGCCAGAGGCGATATAATCGAGGGCGATGGGGATCGTATATTCGGGGCGCAGGCAGAGCTCCGCGCCGGCGCTGTCGGTCGTCAAAAACAGCCGCCCGCGGAAATCTTCGCCGAGCCGATCCAGGAAGACGCCGGCAGGTTGGAGCAAGCGGGGCTCCTTGCGAGCAAAGCCCTCCTCGAGGA
>DATHCI010000186.1:0-14360 GCA_035319645.1 Methylocystis sp.
ATCAGCGCGGCGACCATGCGACCGCGATGCGCGAGGCGCAGAAACGCGTCGAAGCCAATCCGAGGGACGCCGCGGCGCTGTCGCTCATCGGAAGGCTCTACGCCGAGGGGGCATCCGTTCCGCGCGACGCCAAGATCGCCGCGACATGGTTCCGGCGCGCCGCCGACACAGGCGACCCGAATGGCTCCTATCTCTACGGCGCGTCATTGCTGCAGGGCAAGCCTGGCGTTCAAGAACGCAAGATCGCGAAGACCTATCTGGAAAGGGCTGCGGCGCAAAACCACGGAGCGGCGCTCAATCTCCTCGGCGAGATGGCGCTGGACAGCGGCGACCTTGCGGGCGCCCGCGGCTTCTTCAAGCGCGGCGCCGAGGCCGGCGACGCCGACGCCGCCTATGCGATGGGGGAGATGTCGAAGCACGGCAAAGGCGCCGAGAAGAACGACGCCGAAGCCGCGCGCTGGTTCGCCGACGCCGCGAAACAGGATCACAGCGGCGCGCTGGTCGAGCTTGCGATCATCAAGTTCAACGTCGAGCACGACCCGGCCGCGGCGGCGGAGCTCTTGCGCAAGGCGGCCAAGCTCGGCAATGCGGTGGCGCAGAACCGGCTCGCCTATCTGCTGGCGCGCGGCGACGGCGCGCCGCGCGACCTCGCCGAGGCTGAAAAGCTGCGCGATCTCTCGCGCGCGCAAGGGCTTGAGGACCCGGGCCTCGACGAACTGCTGGCCCGATCCGGACCGCCGCTTCGCCGCGAGGCGAAGTGAGCGATGCGAGACGTCTCGCTTCGCGCCGCGCGACTGTATTTGAGACTGAATGTCAAGCCGAGGCTCGCGCGCGCCGCCGACCTTCGCGAAGCGGCGCGCGCGCTGGATTTGCGCCTGCCGCATGAAACGCCGCCTCTGGGCTTCCAGACAGACCGCGTCGGCGGCGTGCGCGGCGAATGGGCCCGCTCGGGCTCTGGCAGGACCCTGCTCTATCTTCATGGCGGAGCTTATTTCGCCGGCTCGGCGAGGACCTACCGTCCCATTGCAGCCTTCCTCGCCTCGCGCGGCTTCGACGTCTTCACGCCCTCCTATCGCCTCGCGCCCCGACATCCTTTCCCCGCAGCGCTCGACGACGCTCGCGCGGCCCACGCGGCGCTCGCCGCCGAGGCGCGGCGGCTCGCGCTCGCAGGAGACTCCGCGGGCGGCGGGCTCGCGCTGGCGCTGCTGCAGTCGCTACGCGACTCGGGAGAGAAGCAGCCGGCGGCCGCGGCGCTGTTCTCGCCGTGGACCGATCTTGCGATCGCCGGCGCGTCGGCGCGCGCCTTCGAAAAGAGCGACCCGTTATTCACGCGCCCGATGCTCAAAGTGGGCGCGCGCGCGTATCTCGCCGGCGCTTCGCCCACGGATCCTCGCGCTTCTCCGCTCTATGGCGGCCTTGGGGGTCTTGCGCCGCTCCTCATCCACGTCGGCTCGGAAGAGATGTTGAGCGACGATTCGCTCCGGCTTGCCGAGGGCGTGGCTGCGACCGGCGGCGAAGTGAAGTTGCGGCTGTGGCCGCGAGCGCCGCATGGATGGCAACTCGCGGTTGGGTCTCTTGCGGAGGCGCGCTGCTCTCTGAGCGAGGCTTCGGACTTCCTGCTTTCCCGCTTTTAGCGCCAACTTGGCGAAGGTCGCGGAGGACCGATGCCGAAATTTGTTTTTTTGCAGATTGTCTTGTTGCGCAAAAGCCCTTGGAGCCTCATAATTTGCAGACAGGGGGTATCTGACGGCGATTTCTCGGAATCGCAGGCAACACCGGTCGAGATCCATGAAGAAGGTGACCTCTGCGGACATGGCCCGTAAATTCAGCGAGTATTGCGACTTGGCGCTCAACGAGCCGATTGTGGTGACGAAGAATGGCCGCGACCGATTGGTTCTGCTGGGCGTAGATGAGTACAACTTCCTCAGGGACCTCGCCAGCGACCGGCAGAAAGAGCCCGTGACGCGTAACGAATCGGTCGCCCGGCGCGAGGGAGGCGTGCGAGAGAATTGAGACGCCTACGGGTCGCCCCCATGGCCGCCGTCCGTGCGCCGGGGGCGATCCGCAATCGCGGACAGTAGCTTCTTCATTGGCGGAGGGCAGGTCGAGAGCCAGGCGACGCGTTAAGTCGTGACTAACGATTGTCATCGTCGCTCGAACGTGGCAAGGACCGCCGCATAGCATCAAGCTGGCGGCGCGGGGCGTTCGAGAGCGCTTTTTTTTCTCGCGCGTCTGGTCTAAGCCGATGACGACGGTCCGGCGAGCACGCGCCGGACGAAGCCCCGTCGGCAAAAGCTCCATGATCGGCGACAGCGCCCTCCCCACAGACGCCCCGCGTCACGACGCGAACGGACTGGATTTGATTCGCCGTCGCATCCGTGTGCGCGCCTGGCGCCGCGGCAGACGCGAGATGGACCTCATTCTCGGCGAATTCGCGGACGCCAATGTCGACATGCTGGAGGCCGAAGAGCTCGCTCAATTCGAGGCCTTGCTCGACGCAGACGATGACGCGGCGTTCGGCTGGTTCTGCGTCGGCGCGGCGCCCGCCCCGCATGACGGCTCGCTCTTCGCCCTAATCCTCGCTTATTGCGCTCGCAGAAGGCTCCTCTGATTTGAACAAGCGTTTCGACGCCGCCGCCACGAACGATCTGAGCCGCGCCCTGGACCTTTTCGCATCCGGAGAGCGCATGCTCTTCGCCAACGCGCCTGAGGGCTTCGACGCCTTCATCGCCGCGGACCTCGCGCGCGCGCGCGCCCACCGCGGGGTCGAGGATGCAACCGTCTTCGTGCACGTTGCGCGCGACGCCGCGCGTTCGGCGCAGTTTTGCGAGGCGCTACGCTTTGCTGCGCCTGATGTCGAAACGCTCGAGATCCCGGCCTGGGATTGCCAACCCTATGACCGCGTCTCGCCCTCGGCCGCCGTCGCAGCGCGTCGGATGACCGGCTTCGCGCGACTCGCCCGCACCAAGTCTTCGCAAGAGCGTCCGCGAGTCGTGGCGCTGACCGTCGACTGCCTCTTGCAGCGCGCCCCTCCGCGCGCGCGGATCGCGCGCGAGACCTTTTCCGCCGCGCCCGGCAACGCCGTCGAGATGGACCTGCTGACCGCGTGGCTCGTCTCGAACGGATTTCTGCGCGCGAGCACCGTGCGCGAGCCAGGCGAATATGCGCAGCGCGGCGGCATCGTCGACCTCTATGCGCCCTCAATGCCGGCGCCGATTCGCCTCGACTTCTTCGGCAACACTTTGGAGTCGATCCGCAGTTTCGATCCAGAGACGCAACGCACGACGGGACAGCTGCGCTCGCTCGACCTCGTCCCGATGAGCGAACTGCCCCTCGTATCCGAGACGATGCGACGGTTCCGGCAGGGATATACGCAGCGATTTGGCGGCGAAACGCGCGGCGACGCGCTCTACGAGACGATCAGCGAGGGCCGTCGCCACCCCGGCGCGGAGCATTGGCTCCCGCTCTTTTACGACGGGCTCGACACGCTGTTCGACTATTTCGGCGACGCGCCGCTGCTGCTCGACGCGCAGGACGAAGAAGCGGCGCGGGAACGGCTCGCGCAGATCGCCGACTATTACACCGCGCGCAAGTCCGCCTATGACGCCGACCCCGCGCATTGCAACTACAAGCCGCTCGAGCCTCAGGCGCTTTATTTGACGCAGGACGAGTGGCGCGCGCAGCTCGCTGCGCGCGGCTCGGCGCAATTCGCGCTCTCCACGCCGGCGCACAGCGACGCGACGGTCGTCGATTTCGGGGGGCGCAGGGGACGGGATTTCGCGCCCGAGCGAAACCAGCCAGACGTCAACGTATTCGAGGCCGCCGTCGATCACATCAAGGCGCTCGCGAAAGGCCAAAAGGCCGTCGTTGTCGCGGCCTGGTCGGAGGGCTCGCGCGAGCGGCTCGGCCATGTGCTCGTCGAGCACGGGCTCGCGCCGCCGCCGCTCGTCTCCGCCCTGCCCGCGGCGCTCGCGCTTGGCCGGGGCGCGGCGTCGCTCGCCGTGCTCGGGATCGAGCATGGCTTCGAGACGCAGAGCCTCGCGGTCCTGGGCGAGCAGGACATACTCGGCGACCGGCTCGTGCGCCGCCGCAAGAAGACGAAGCGCGCAGAAAATCTGCTCGGCGAGATGGCCGGGCTCTCCGCGGGCGATCTCGTCGTGCATGTCGATCACGGGATCGGTCGCTTCTCCGGCCTCGTCTCGATCACCGCCGCCGGCGCTCCGCACGACTGTCTGGAGCTGCACTACGACGGGGGCGACAAGCTCTATCTTCCCGTCGAGAACATCGAGCTTCTGACGCGCTACGGGTCCGAAGAGACGGAAGTCGCGCTCGACAGGCTCGGCGGCGCCGGGTGGCAGAATCGCAAGGCGCGCATGAAGAAGCGCATTCGCGAGATGGCCAAGGGCCTCATCGCGATTGCGGCGCAGCGCATGCTCAAGCAGGCGCCGAGGCTCGTTCCTCCCGAGGGCCTCTATGACGAGTTCTGCGCGCGCTTCCCTTATGACGAGACCGAAGATCAGGCGGCGGCGATCGACGCCGTGCTCGGCGATCTCGCGTCGGGAAGACCGATGGATCGGCTCGTTTGCGGCGACGTCGGCTTCGGCAAGACCGAAGTGGCGTTGCGCGCCGCCTTCGCCGCGGCGATCAACGGCAGACAGGTGGCCATCGTCGCGCCGACGACCTTGCTCGCGCGCCAGCACTACAAGAATTTCGTGCAGCGTTTTGCGGGGCTGCCGATCAACATAGGCCGGCTGTCGCGCATGGTGGCGGCGCCGGAGGTGCGTGAGACCAAGAAGAATCTGGCCGAGGGCGTCTGCGACGTGCTGATCGGCACACATGCCGTGCTCGGCAAAGGAGTGAGCTTCAAGGACCTTGGGCTCGTCGTCATCGACGAGGAGCAGCATTTCGGCGTCGCGCACAAGGAGCGCTTGAAGGAGCTGAGGGCCGAGGTGCATGTGCTGACGCTCTCGGCGACGCCGATCCCGCGCACTTTGCAGCTCGCCATGACCGGCGTCCGCGAGCTCTCGCTGATCGCCACTCCGCCCGTCGACCGGCTGGCGGTGCGCAGCTTCGTCTCGCCCTTCGATCCGCTCATCGTCCGCGAGGCGCTGCTGCGCGAGCGCTATCGCGGTGGCCAGGCCTTCTTCGTCTGCCCCCGAATCGACGATCTGGAAGAGGCCGCCGCCTTTTTGCGCGAGAATCTGCCGGAGGCGAAATATGTCGTCGCGCATGGGCAGATGGCGGCTTCCGAGCTCGAAGAGAAGATGTCGGCCTTCTACGACGGCAAATACGACATCCTGCTCTCGACGAGCATCGTCGAGTCCGGGCTCGACATTCCGAACGCCAACACGCTGATCGTCTGGCGCGCCGATATGTTCGGCCTCGCCCAGCTCTACCAGCTGCGCGGACGTGTCGGCCGAGGGAAGGCGCGGGCCTATGCGCTGTTCACGACGCCCGCCAATCGCACGATCACGCCGCAGGCGCAGAAGCGCCTTGAAGTTCTGCAATCGCTCGACACGCTCGGCGCGGGCTTCCAGCTCGCGACGCATGACCTCGACATTCGCGGCGCCGGCAATCTGCTTGGCGAAGAGCAGTCGGGCCACATCAAGGAGGTCGGCTACGAGCTCTATCAGCAGATGCTCGGCGACGCGATCACGCTGCTCAAGGCCGGCGTGGAGGAGCCCGTCGAAGAGACCTGGTCGCCGACAATCGCGATCGGCGCGCCGGTCACGATCCCCGAAGGCTATGTGGGCGACCTGACGCTGCGCCTGCAGCTCTATCGGCGCCTGTCGACGCTCGAGACGGACGAGGATATCGAGAGCTTTGCGGCGGAGATGACCGACCGCTTCGGCAAGGCGCCGCCCGAGGTCGAGCAGCTCCTGAAGATCGTGGCGATAAAGGCTCTGTGCCGGCGCGCGCACATCGAGAAGGTGGAGGCCGGACCGAAGGGCGTCATCATCGCCTTCCGCGACAACAGCTTCGCCGACCCGGCGGGACTCGTGCGCTACGTCTCCGAACAGGGCGCGCGCGCGAAGGTCAGGCCCGACATGAAGATCGTCTTCGTGCGCGACTTCGAGTCGCTGAAGGAGCGGCTCGAAGGCGTGCGTGGCATTCTGCGCGCGCTCGCCGGCCTGGCCGAGAAAAAGACCAAGCGATAGTCGTCTCGCCCTGTGGCCGCCGGCGCGCGGGGATTCGCGCGCACTGTGGCAAATGCAACATCTCCACCGTCGTCGAGCGCTTAAGGATTTGATGGTCGCAATGACGCGACGCGCTCGGATCGCGGCCCCCGCCGGTCGCGATCTAAAACGACGACGGAGATCAACATGCGTTACAAGATTGCCGCCATGGCCCTCGTCGCGTCCTTGTCGCTCGCTCCGACGCTCGCGAAAGCGGCCGATTTCACCGCCCAGCTGTCCGGCTTCGAGGAAGTCGGCGAGCTCAACAACGAGTCGGGCGCGATCATGACCGCTGGAGAAGCCACGCTCCTGCTGACGATCGATCAGAAATCTCAGAGGATCCAGTATCAGCTCGTCTTTGGAAACACGAGCAGCGCAGTCACGCAGGCGCATATCCACTTCGGCCGCGAGCGTCAGCCGGGCGGGCCCATCGCTTTCCTGTGCTCGAGCCTCGGCAATGGGCCGGCGGGAACGCCGCGTTGTCCGGCAACCGGCGGAACGGTCGCCGGAACCATCAGCATCGCCCAGCTGCTCGGCATTCCAGGCCAGAACGTCCCGCCAAACAGCTTCGACGCGCTCGCCGCGATGCTCCTCTCTCACTCGGCCTATGTGAACATTCACACAATGAGGTTTCCCAGCGGCGAGCTCAGAGGGCAGATTGTTCCGGCGTCTTGAAGAGGCGCGCTCTCGCCATCCGGCAAGTCGAAATTCGCGCCGGCGCGCAACGAAACGGTCCAAGCCGAATCGCGATCCTTGACGCCCGGCTTGGACGCACTGGTTCGAGTCGCATTTCGCCGGTTGGCGACGAGCCACAAACGGCCTCAATTGGGGAGCGCCGCGAGCTTGTTTCGCGTCGACCCGATTCCCTTGTTAGCCGCCGGCTGCGGCGTGGCGCGCGCAGAGACGGTCTTGGGCTCGCTCTTGGCGGCCGTCGCCGGTGGAGCGCCTGCCTCGGGAGCCCGCTGAAAAAACGACGTGGCGAAGCTCTCGACGACAACGTTGCGCACGTTTTGACCGCGCTCCGTGAGGTCGATCGTATAGCAGCGCAGCGGCTTGCCGAGCTCAGTCGACTTCGTGCGCCGCTCGGCGTCCGTCTTCAGAGCATCCGACTCTTCGATCTTCGCAAGGCCCAGCTCCTGCAAGCGATAGTCCGTCACGACATATTGCAGCACGTCCGCTCTGCGGGTGTCATAGAGGCAGGAAGGCGCGAGCGTCGCGCCCACATAGATCAGCCGCGCCAGCGTCGAGGCGTCGAGCCGATCGATGTCCTTAGCCACAGTCGCACTCGCGCCGTTCTTGAAATCGCTGATGCTGAAGAGATTTGCATGCTTGTCGAGGCTTTCCTGGCTGAAGCTCAGCTCGAGGCCGGCGGTCTTGAGCTCCTGCAGACTGTCCAGGTGGCTCGCCAATCTGTCGGCGATCGGATCGAGATGATAGATCCCATAGCCGAAAGCCACTGCGAGCGCCGCAGTTCCGAGCAACCGGTTGATCAACGGAGGAGACTCTTCCATCGCTGACTTGAGCGCCGTCCAGAATTCCCTGTTCATGGCATCCTCCTCGAAACATCGAGCGTTGGGGCCTCCCTCCGAAATTAATGATCGCTTAACGGCGGCGGCGCGCCCGTGCGCTGGCGCACATTGCGCGCAAGGAGCACAAGGCCACGTCGAGACTCCCGATTGAGGGGCGCCTCAGCGGTCGCGAAGCAGAGGCGAGCTACGGTCGATTGAGGAGTATTCGCTCCGCGGGAGTCGGGCCTGCGGCGCTTGTCTTATGCGGCGATGGAGACGACGAACCCGGAGGGAGGCGTCGCGCAGCCGCGGGGACCTGCGCACATTAATTCTTAATTAACCAATTAACCCCTAGTTAACCGCGTGCACAGCGTGCGCGCGCCGGCGCAGATCAGCGCAAGACGCGCGTGAGCTCATGCCGTGGCGAGGATTTCCCGGCGCGCCCGTGGACGAGCTTCAATCACGAGGGCGCCTGCGCGCCGTTTTTTGAGGAAGATGACGATGATCCGAGCATCGGCGGCGGCCTTCGCGGCGTCTATCGCATTTTCGGCTTTCATGCCCGCGCAAGCGCTGGCCGTGGGTCCGGGAGGCGTGCGTCCGCACGCCTGGGTGGCCTCCTCCGGCAGCGATGCGCCGACATGCGGATCCGTCGGGTCGCCCTGCCGCACCTTCCAATACGCGCACGACAACATCGTTCTGCCAGGCGGCGCAATCCACGTTGTGGACCCGGCGGACTATTATCCGCTCATTATCACCCACGCGATCTCGATCATCAACGACGGCGCCGGCGACGCGACGATCGTCACGACGTCTGGCGACGCCATCCGGATTGTGGCCGGAGCGAGCGACCAGGTCATCATCAAGGGGCTCGTTCTCGATGGAGTCGGCGACGCCAACAACGGCGTCAACCTCTATTCCGGCGGCAACCTCACCGTCGCCAATTGCACGATCACCGGCTTCGGCGGCTCGAGCGGCGCCGGAATCATCATCGAGCCGACCACCGGCGTGACGACCTTCAACATCTTTGACAGCATCGTCTCGGGGAACGCGGTCGCAGGAATTGCGGTGGCGCCTCATTCCAACATCAGCGGTTCCGCCAGCGCCAGTGGGACCGTGCGCAACGTCGCCATGAACAACAATGGAACAGGATTCTCCGCGAACGCCCTGTATACGACAGGAAGCGTTCAGGTCACCATCCAAGGCGGCGCTGCGTCGGAGAATGCGACGGGGATCTATGTCGTCGGCGCGAACGCCCAGGCAAGGCTCAGCGGCGTCATTGCGACGCTCAATACGACCGTCGATCTCAACAACGCCGACGCCGGCGCCAAGCTGATCAGCTTCCAGGACAACATCTACGACAGCTCCTCTGGGACGATCTCGACCGCCAGCCTGCATTGAAAGCCCCGTCCTGCAAGCACAATCGGATGAAGGGCAAAAAAACCAAACTCTCATGCTGAGGAGCGCCGAAAAGGCGCGTCTCGAAGCATGAATCATGCAGGGGCGCGTCCTTCGAGACGCCCGCTTCGTGGGTTCCTCAGGATCCGGGCGGTGGGTTCACCTGCTCGGCCTGCCGTCCCGCCTCGCCCCGTCTTCCCGCCCCTTGTCTTTTCGCTTCGATGGGTCGACTCTGCCGGGAGACGCTCGCTAGAGCGCGGCGTTCGGCCAGCCGAACTGCGAAAGGGGAGCCACCATGAGCGATTCACATACGCCGAGCGGGAGTTTTCACGCGCATACGCCGAGCCAGGGCGGTTTCTTCTCGCATGAATGGCCTTACATCGCGATGCTGGCCCTCTCCATCATCGGCGCCGCGATCGCGAGCGTCGCGCAAGGCGCGATGACCTTTTACTGGATGATCCTCGTGCCGCTCTTCGGCGCGCTGTGCGTCTATACGCGGCTCCGCGACGCGCAGCGACAGGCCGCGCTCGGACGGCTGATCCGCATCGAGGTCCTGCACTGGGGCGGAGTGTTCCTGATGATGCAAGTCATCTTCGTGCCGGACGTCGCCCGCATCATGAACGCCGACGGTTCCGGCCTCGCGGTGATGATCCTCCTAGCGCTCGGCGCGTTCACCGCCGGCGCGCAGATCGGCTCATGGCGCATCTGTATCATCGGCATCGTGCTGGCGCTCGGCGTTCCGCTTGTCGCCTGGCTCGAGCGCTGGGCGCTGCTCATCACGCTCGCGGGCCTCGCCGTCGCGGCGATTGCAATCTTCATTATCCTCCATTATCGCGCGGGCGCGACTGCGGCGGCGAAGGCCTGATCGATCAAGCCATCGAGGCGTCGCGCAATGGCGTCGAAGCTGTAGCGGCGCCGGTAGGCCTCGACGGCGTCCGGCGTGGGCGCGACTGCGGCGGCCGCGCGCAGCTGCCCACGGAGCTCGGCCGCCGTCGCCTCGGGCGCGGCGAACAGCGACCAAGGCGGCGCGACGATGCGGTGCACGGGGAGGTCGCTGCAGAGCGTCGGGCGTCCGCAGGCGGCGGCTTCCGCGAGCGGGGCGTTGAAGCCCTCGGCGAGAGAGAGCGTCAGGAAGCAGGCGGCGCGCTGGTAGAGCCACAACAGGACGCCGTCGTCGGAAAGGTCGCGTAGCCACACGAGCTTTTGCGGATATTGCGCGGCGAAGCGCTCGACCTCGCCCACGACGTCTCCCCAGCCCGGGCGGCCAACGAGCACGATCGGCAGATCGCCCGCGCCGCCCGCGCGCGCGAGCTCCAGCAGCCGCGCATAGTTCTTGCGCGGCTCGACCGTGCCGACGGCGAGCACAAATTCGTGCGGCAAGCCGTTCAGCGGTCTCGGGGTCACCCGGTCCGCATAGACGGAGCCCGCATTTCCGCACCAGCCGATGTCCTCGCGACCAAGGACGCCGCTCAGCTCTTCGGCGACGATCTCGCTCGTTCCGCAGAGGACGTCATAGCGCCGCGCCATGAGCGTCTCGACATCGCGATAGAGCAGCCGGCCCCTGAGCGGCATGGCGCGCGCGCGCGTCCACGGAAAGACGTCGTGGATGATTCGCGCGAGCGGATCCCTCGTCGCCAGGAACAGCGGGCTTGCGGGGGCGGTCGGGCAGACGACCGCGCGCGGACGCAATCCGCGTCTGCGCAAATCGAGAGGAAGCGTAAGCCAGCCGCGATAGACGTCGCCCACGGCGATCAGCCCCGCGCGCTCGGACAGCCGGCTTGGATCGCTGACGAAGGCGATCGTATCCGGCTCGAGCTTGCGCATCGCCTGAAACAGCAGCATGCCGAAGCGCTCGACGCCTGTCGTCATCGGACGGCGCGTTGCGAGGATGAGATCGAAGATCAGCATGGCGCGACGACCGTCGAGAGGCGCGCGAGCTCGGCGAGGAGCCGCGGAGCGGCGCGCGACTGCGCGCGGTCGGCCACGCCGTCCGCGATCGCGAAGGGATCGACGCGACCGGCGAGCATGTCGGCGCGGATCTGGAGAAGGGCGTCGACGAATGCCTCCACCTCGCGCCGCCGCACGATATGTGCGCCGTCAACCCCGCCATAGGCCTCGACGAGAGTCGGGAGCGGCGGCAGCACGAAGGGCCGTCCGCAGCCGAGCGTCTCGATGAGGATGAAGGGAGAGCCCTCGCCGAAGGCGGAGCACAAGAGCCCGACATGGCAGGCGCCGAGCGCCTCGGCGAGCGCGCCGGCGCCGAGGAATCCCCCGTCGCGAACGAGACCTTCAAGGCCGGCCTCGCGAAACTTCTCGTAGTCGGAGCCAAAATAACTGAAGTCGAATGCGCCCGGATGCGCGGCCGCCGCGCGAATGATCTTGAAAAGCAGCGCCGGATCCTTCTGCGGGGCGATGCGGCCCGCATAGAAGACCCGCAAAGGCGCGTCGTCGCACAGCGGCGGCAGCGCCGAGGACTTGAACACGTCGTCGCGCCATGCGTCGACATGCGCGATGCGCGATCCGAGAATCCATTGCGCGAGGCGCGGCAGGCCGGAGCGGTCGCGTCCGACGATCTGAACCTGGGCGGCGAGAAACGGCAGCAGCAGACAGCAGAGATGATGCAGCGCGTAGTGGACGAGCTGCCGCGGATTGGGGCCGGTGCCGTGGATCGTGACGACCTTGACGCCCGGCAGCAGCGAGCAGGCGAGAATATATTCGGGCCGGCTCAGCTCCAGCACGCCGACGTTCTCCTCACGCAGGAAGGCGCGGATTTCTCGATGCTGCGCATAGAGCCCGAGAAGGTAGCGCAGCCACTGCGGCGCCCCTGTGGGGCCGCGCGGACGCACGGCCAGCTGACGCGCGTGCGGCGTTTGCAGCGGCGGCGAGACGAGCGCCGCGCGGCCGCTGGCGCAACTTAGAAGCGTCGCGAGATAGCGTTCGACACCGCCCTGGCGCGAAAACGGATCGTTCTGGTGGAAGAAAGCGATCCGCGCGCCGGAAGGCTCGGGCGTGGCGGCGGCGTCGAGCGCCTGCGCAATGCTCATAGCGCCGACGCCCTCGCGCTGCGCCTGAGCCGCTGCGACAGCAGCTCTCGGCACGCCTTGAAGGTGAGCAGAATCGCCGTGGCGTAGACGGCCGCCCCGGCGCAGATAAGCGCCGCAAGCGCCGCGGCCGTCTCGGGCTCAGGCGTCAGGCGCAGGACAAGGCCCATCGCTGCGGTGGCAAAGACGATGCGCAGCGCCACCGCCGGCGCGGGCGCCGGCAGCCCAAGCCCGACAAAGGCGTAGGCGAACGCGCCGAGCGCGGCGAGCGTCGTGCCGGCCGCCATGCCGAGCGCGGCTCCGTAAAGGCCGCCGAAATGCAGCCCGAGGGCGCAGAGCGCCGAATTCACGAGCGTCTCGACGATCGTGATTTTCATCGAGAGATCGGTGCGCTCGAGCAGCAGCATCGTCTGATCGGCGACGTGCAGGCGCAGATAGCGCACGCATGCGGCGAACATCGCGACAGGAAGGATCGCGATCGTCGCGGCGCGAAAATCCTCGGCGATGAGCAGCGTGACGAGCGGACGCGCCACGAGCGCAGCGCCCACGAGCGCGGGAGCGAGCAGACCGAACAGCAGCACCCCATTGAGCGAAACCTGCGCCAGCGCGCCCTGGCGGTCGCCGGACTCCAGATGGCGCACGGCGAGCGGGTATGCGGCGGCGGTAAGCAGCATGGCGAGCACGCTGGCGAGCCGCTGGCCGAGGCCCCATCCGACCGAAAGCAGACCAAGCGCCACGGCGCCCTCGCCATATTGCACGATGAGGCGGATGATATTGCCCGCGCCCCAGCCGACGACGCCCGAGATCACGATCGGCGCGCCGTAGCGCATGAGCTCCCCAAAGAGCGCCGCGTCGAAGACGCCGAGACGGAACTTGAGGCCCGCTTGCCGGAAGAGCGCGACGAGCGCCGCCAGCTGGCCGAGAGCCTGCCCGGCGAGCGCGGCTTCGGGGGTCGGGCCGAACGCCAGGATCGCCGCGATCGAGAGAGCGGCGCCGGCGCAGGAGCCGATGAGCTGCGCGCTCGTATAGGCTCCGATGGCGTGATCGGCGCGCGCCCATTCGCCGTAATGCGTGAGCAGCATGCGCGCGACGAGATAGGCGGCCGTCGCGGCGTAAAGCCGCAGCGAGATCGGCGCGGCGATGATCGACAGCACGCCGCCAGCGAGCAGGAGCTGAATCGCCGATGCGCAAAGCGCCATGCGGTTGTCCATGAGCCGGAAGCGCTCGTCCTGGTCCTCATAGCGCGCCCGGAAGCGCAGCACGAACAAGGACCATGGCGTCAATCCGAGCACGGCGGCGATCTCCTGCGCCGCAATGACGAAGGTCGCGAGGCCAAAGGCCGCCGGATCGAGCAGATGCGTCCACAGGACCGTGGTCGCGAACTGCACAAGCGAGGGGAGAAATTGCGCGGGAATGTAGAGAAGCGTGTGCCGGAGCAGCTTGCCCGAGTGACCCGACATGGATGCGACCCGCCCTTTCAGCGCGTTTTCTGCGTCGGGTCTTCCGACGCCCCGTCGAATCTAGCAGGGGCGCGAGGGTGCATCGGCGAAAAATTTCGATAACCCTAATGCTTTGACTTTCGCCAAATGAGCGCGTTCGCAACGAGCTTGTGAGGAAGAAAAAGTGCTGACCTCGCTGGGTTCTCGAGAAGCGGGAAGGTGCACGGCGCCCCGAGATCGGGTTTAGCCGCCGGCGACTTGGCTCTCTCGCGGAGATTGAATTGCCGCGCACGAGCTGAAGGACAAATTGAACTTCTTCCGACGAATTACACACTTCAAACAATGCACGTAATCTTGACTCTAAGCGCGCCTTCAGCTCACGCTGCTCCTCGCGTCCGTGCTGTTGGTCGCGAGCGCCATAGAGCCGCACGCGCATGGGGCGGATGGGAAGAAAGAGAGGATAGAGGGGATAACTTGGAGCCTGACTTCATCGTTTTGTAGATAAGAGCCCTGGAAATTTGGCGCTCTTGATTTGCGCGTTTAAGGTACGACGTGTCGTGCAGGTATAGAGGTCGGCATGTCGGACTCGTTTTGCGTGCTTTACAGAGAGTCCCTCCAGGGGCAGTCACGGCTGAGACTGTCCGCGATATACGACTCTCTAGAACTCGCGCTGACGGCCGCTCTCAACTTATCGGCGAAAAACGCAACTCTCCTGGAGGTGCGCGGAGCCGACGGAACCGTGATCAGGAGACCTAAGCTCGACTCTTTGCTGACGCGCTTGACCGACTCGGCTAGCGAACA
>DATHCI010000187.1:0-21199 GCA_035319645.1 Methylocystis sp.
GGGCGAAAACTGGACCGATTTCGACGCCGTAATCGCGACGCCCGATATGATGCGCTCGGTTGGCCGGCTCGGCAAGGTGCTGGGCCCGCGCGGCCTGATGCCGAACCCGAAGGTTGGCACGGTGACGACGGATATCGCCGCCGCGGTGAAGGCCTCCAAGGGTGGCGCCGTGGAGTTTCGCGTCGAGAAAGCCGGCATCGTGCAGGGCACGGTCGGCAAGGCGTCGTTCGAGGACGGCAAGCTCGTCGAGAACGTCCAGGCCTTCGTCGACGCGGTCGCCAAGGCCAAGCCCCAGGGCGCGAAAGGCACCTACATCCAGCGCATCGCGATTTCCTCGACGCAGGGACCGGGCGTCAAGGTCGACGTCGGCAGCGTCGGGGCGCATCAGGGCTGAAGCTGTCCTCTGGACGAAGTTTTAAGGTCGGCGGGTTGCTGCCGACCGTATTTTTTGGACATTGCCTTTCCGGGGGAAGGATTGCATGAGTGGAATTCTCCGCGCTCGCCGCCGAACCGTTTGGCCTTCGAGGCTTCTGGGGGGTCGAAGCCCTTTACAGCACTACGTCCGGGCTCGATCGGAAAACCGCGGGCGATCTCCTGTTTCAAAGCGCCACGCCCACCGTGCTCGCCAAGCGTTCGAGGCCGCATTTCTCTGGTCTCTCCGCACAGCGATATCTCGTTCAGGACGCAGCCGACCCGAGGCGCGGATGGGGCTTCTTCGGTGAAATCGGCGTATCCGACGGCACTCCGACGCCTCAGGACTGGGCCGGTTTGTTCGGCTTCGGCGGAACGAGCCCTCTGCCGGAGCGGGCGACGGATCGCTGGGGCGTCGCCGCCTTTCGAAATTCGATCAGCGACGAGATCACTCGCGCGCTGCGGCCGGCGAGGCGAAGCGGCGAGCAGGGCGTGAAAGCCTTTTACAATGTTGCGGCGACGCCATGGCTCCATGTCGGAGCGGACATCCGGTTACTAAAGCCCCTCTTCGGCGCGAGCTGTCCAGACGCATTGCTTGCGACGTTGCGAACAAACATCAGATTTAAGACAAAGGGGATGCGAAGCGAACCCGCTTTGCCAAGCGTCGCCGGGGCGAGATCGAATACTGAACTTGCGCCTCATTTCCCTCAGGTCTGGCGCTGCAAGAAGTCGCGCGTGAACGACGCTTGCAATTTTGGGCGAGAGCGAGTAATTCACCAGCGTCCCACCCTAAGGCAGAGCCGCTAGCGTCCGCATCCGTCGGCGTCCGGCCCGGCGCTTTTCTTGGCGCACGTCTCCCCTGCCCAAAAATCCCCTCCCCTCCTCGTCCAGCTTTCGAGGCTTGCTCCCCATGCGGGAAATCAAACTTTCCGATCTCAAATCCAAGACCGCCGCCGAACTTCTGGCCTTCGCCGAAGAGCACGAAGTCGAGAACGCCTCGCTGCTGCGCAAGCAGGAGCTGCTCTTCGCCATCCTCAAGCAATTCGCGGGGCGCGAGGTCGAAATCGTCGGCGAAGGCGTCGTCGAGGTCCTGCAGGACGGCTTCGGCTTTCTGCGCTCGCCCGACTCGAACTATCTCGCTGGGCCCGACGACATCTACATCTCGCCTTCGCAAGTGCGCAGATTCGGCCTGCGCACCGGCGACACCGTCGAGGGCATGATCCGCAGCCCGAAAGAGGGCGAACGCTACTTCGCGCTGCTCAAGGTCAATTCGATCAATTTCGAAGACCCCGAGAAAGTGCGGCACAAGGTGCCGTTCGACAATCTCACGCCGCTCTATCCCAATCAGCGACTGAAGCTCGAGACCGAAGACCCGACGCGCAAGGATCTGTCGGCTCGCGTCATCGATCTGGTCGCCCCGATCGGCAAGGGTCAGCGCGCGCTTGTCGTCGCGCCGCCGCGCACCGGCAAGACTGTGCTTCTGCAAAACGTCGCCCAGTCGATCACGACGAACCACCCCGAGTGCTATCTCATCGTGCTGCTGATCGACGAGCGGCCGGAAGAAGTGACCGACATGCAGCGCTCGGTGCGCGGCGAGGTCGTCTCCTCGACCTTCGACGAGCCTGCGTCGCGGCATGTGCAGGTCGCCGAGATGGTCATCGAGAAGGCCAAGCGTCTCGTGGAGCATCGCCGCGACGTGGTGATCCTGCTCGACTCGATCACCCGACTGGGCCGCGCTTACAACACCGTCGTGCCTTCTTCCGGCAAGGTGCTGACGGGCGGCGTCGACGCCAATGCGCTGCAACGCCCGAAGCGCTTCTTTGGCGCGGCGCGCAACATCGAAGAGGGAGGTTCGCTGACGATCATCGCGACGGCGCTCATCGACACCGGCTCGCGCATGGACGAAGTGATTTTCGAGGAGTTCAAGGGCACCGGCAACTCGGAGATCATCCTCGACCGCAAGGTCGCGGACAAGCGCGTGTTCCCGGCAATCGACATCACGCGCTCCGGCACGCGCAAGGAGGAGCTGCTGGTCGCCCCGGATATCCTGAAAAAGATGTACGTGCTGCGCCGTATCCTCAACCCGATGGGCACGGTCGACGCGATCGAGTTCCTGCTCGGCAAGCTGCGCGAGACGCCAAAGGGCAACCAGGCCTTCTTCGACTCGATGAATACGTGAAGCGGCGCCGGAGTTTCTCTGGCTTCGCGCTCATCGACACAGCGGTCGCCGCGTGGGCGACCGCGGCAAAAATGCGCTGATCGACGTTTTCCCCAAGCTGATTTCGGCGCGCGATATGAGAACAAACAGTAACCGCGAACGAATATCGGCAGTTAGAAGAGGGTTATCCGCGAATTCGTGAGTCCGAATTGCAACACTGCTCGAAAAAAGCGGGAGAAGGCTGTGGGGAACGCTGCTTTCGCTTGCCAGCGACTCTTGCCCGTGATTCACTGTCGGGAGTAACGTTCGCGTCGTCGCCGAAAGCACAAAGCTTTGCGGCTTTTCCTGAAAGACGTTCGAGTCACAACTCAATCCCGCCGAAGTCTCGGCCGGGCAGGCGAAGCGATTCCGGACAGCGGCGTTTGGACAGCAGTGGCTCTCGAATGGAGGCCTGAATGACTTGGACCGAAGAGCGCGTAGAGTTATTGCGCAAGCTTTGGCGTGAAGGCCGGAGCGCAGCTCAGGTCGCCGCGGCTCTGGGCTCGGGCGTCACCCGCAACGCCGTTATCGGCAAGATCCACCGGCTCGGTCTCGCGGACCGCTCGTCCGTCACCGGTGTCGCGTCGAGCGCGCCTCGCGTTCGAGCCGCCCGCGCGCCGCGCGCGCAGACCGCCGCGGCGGCTTGCACGGCCGGCCCCGCCGCCGCGGTCCTGGGAAATGTCGCCTTGGCGCTGGCGCCGCAGTTCGCCGTCGTCGCCGATCCGCTGACGCAGTCCGAAGTGGTCGTCCCGATCACGGCGCGCGTGACGCTCATGGACCTGCGCGAGGCCATGTGTCGCTGGCCGCTCGGCGATCCGAGCACGCCGGACTTCCGCTTTTGCGGCGTCAAGTCGCGGCCGGGCTCTGGACCGTACTGTAGTCACCACGCGTCGATCGCGTATCAGCCGGCGCACGAGCGCCGCCGTCGCGAAGGCGGACGCGGCGCATTTTAGTTCGACTGGCGTTTATGGCGGGCGACGGCGCCCCTGACACTTCGTTTCGCAGGGGCGCGCGTGA
Source organism: Methylocystis sp. (assembly GCA_035319645.1). Taxonomy (GTDB): domain Bacteria; phylum Pseudomonadota; class Alphaproteobacteria; order Rhizobiales; family Beijerinckiaceae; genus Methylocystis. The sequence continues at coordinate 3,626 of DATHCI010000187.1, forward strand.
CGGGCCATGTCAAAGGGGAAGAAAGCCTGGTTGCCGGGAAGATCTCTATTATTTTGCCGCGTCGAAGAGCTTCTCGACGTGTTCCCAGTTGACGAGATGGTCGAGGAAGGCCTTCAGATAATCCGCGCGGCGATTGCGGTAATCGATGTAATAGGAATGCTCCCACACATCCGCGACGAGCAGCGGCGTCGCGCCAAACACCAGCGGGTTTTCGGCGTTGCCCGTCTTGCGCACGGCGAGCTTGCCTGCGGAGACTTCGAGCCACACCCAGCCTGAGCCGAACTGAGCGAGCCCCTGCGTCTGGAACTCCTCCTTAAACTTGTCGAAGGAGCCGAAGGCGTCGACGATCGCCTTCTCGAGCTTGCCCGGCGCGGCGCCGCCGCCATTGGGCTTGAGGCTGCGCCAATAGAGCGTGTGGTTGTAGTGCTGCGCCACATTGTTGAAGATCGGCGCGCTTTTGCCATGCGAGGCGGTGATGACCGCTTCGATCGGCTTGCCCTCGTATTCGGCGCCTTTGACCAGATTGTTGGCGTTGGCGACGTAGGTCGCGTGATGCTTGTCGTGGTGATACTCGAAGGACTCCTTCGAGAGATGCGGCTGCAGCGCGTCGTAAGCATAGGGCAAGGGCTCCAGCGTAAATGTCATATCTGTTCTCCCTGTGGGAAAGCGGCGCAGCCGCCTTCCGCGTTTTCCTAGTGCGCGGGCGTGCGGCGCACAATAGCGGAATATTCTGCAGCGCGCGCAAAATTTGAGCGCCGCTAAAGGTCGAGCTCCAGCGATACGGGCACGTGATCGGAAGGGCGCTCCCAGCCGCGCGCTTCGCGCCGCACGTCGAGCCGCGCCAGTGCGCCCGCGAGCGCCGGGCTGACGAGAATGTGATCGAGCCTGCGGCCGCGATCGCTCGCCGCCCAGTCCGCCGCGCGGTAGCTCCACCAAGTGTAGAGCTTCTCTTGCGCGGGCACGAAGTGTCGCATCGCGTCGACCCAGCCGCCGGCGGCGAACATGGTCGTAAGCTTCTCGACCTCGATCGGCGTGTGGCTGACGACGGAGAGCAGCGCCTTGTGGCTCCAGACGTCGTGCTCGAGCGGCGCGATGTTCAGATCGCCGACGAGCGCGACGCGCCCCCGCGCGACGCCTTCGTCCTTGATCCACCGGGTCACTTCGTCGAGGAAGTCGAGCTTGTGGGCGAATTTCGGGTTGATGTCGCGATCCGGCTCGTCGCCGCCGGCCGGCACATAGAAGTTATGCAGAACGAACGGCGCTCCGCCGGCTAGCAGCTCCACCGAGACATGGCGGGCGTGGCCCGCGCCGCAGAAGTCGCGCCGCTCGATCTCGCGCAACGGCAGCTTCGAGGCGATGGCGACGCCGTGATAACCCTTCTGCCCATGCATCACGATATGGCCATAGCCGAGAGCGCGGAACTCCTTGGCGGGGAAGTCGCTGTCGCGACACTTCGTCTCCTGCAGGCAGATCACGTCCGGCGCGTGCTCGTTGAGAAAGCGCGCGACCAGCGGCATGCGCAGCCGCACCGAGTTGATGTTCCAGGTGGTGATCTTCATGGGCGTGTCACGACTTCGCCTTGTCGCCAAAAAGAAACGGCGCCACATCCGCGACGCCCGGCTGCTTCTCCGCGCCGAAGGGCATCGGCCGGCAGACCGCCATGGCGGAAAGGCCGACGCGCGCGGTGAGGAGCCCGTTGAGCACGCCCTCGCCGAGACGCGCCGAAAGCTTCGCCGCGATCCCGTGGCCGACGAGCTGCTGCAGGATGGAGTCGCCGACCGCCAGTCCCCCGGTGATCGCGAGATGCGAGCCGACCGAGCGGGCGAGCTTGAAAAACCCGAGGAGTCCCGGGCGTCCGCCATAGATCTCGGCGACGCGGCGCATGAGCCAGATCGCCTGTCCGGCGACGAAGATCACGTCGAGGATCGCGCGCGGGCTGACCGCTGTCACGACCGACACGCGTTTCGAGGCCGCGGCGATCTCGCGTCGGACGCGCTCGTCGAGCGGCAGAACGAGCGTTCGCTCAGCCAAGTCGATGAGGTCGCGCCCGTCGATGATCTCGCGGGAGAGGTGCAGGATGCGGGCGCGCGCCGTCGCCGTCTCGGTGCGGCTCTCGTAGAGCCGGCACAGCTCCTTGAGGCGCGCGCGCGCGGCGGCGCCGTCGTCCTCGCCGCGCGCCTGCGCCAGCGCGATGTGCAGGCGGGCGATCCGGTTCTGTCGCATCAACGCCGCGAACTCGCGCCCGATGAGGAATAGCCCGGCCACTCCGAGAGCGCCGGCGAGGACGAGGCCGATCGTCCCGAGAAGTGCGGAATGGGCGAAGAGGTTCTCGACCAGCGCCGTCACCCACATGGTGAAGGCGAGCGAGAGCAGCACGCCCAGCGCCGACCAGAACACGCCGCTCCAGGACATGATGAAGCGCTGCAAGACGCCAACGCTCTGCGCCGCCTCGACCGCGCTCTCCTCGGCGTCAAGGAGCGGCTCCGCGGCTGCGAATGGATCGATCCCGGGCTCGACGACTTCGGCGGTGAAGCCCTGCGGCGGCTGTGGGGCGGATCTGGGGGGGACCACCTTGTCGCCGTCGAGGCGGACAGCGCGCGGGCGCGGGCGGCGTTCCTGGTCGGTCATCTGGATTTTTTGGCTCGCGCCTCGGTAGGACTGCTTGGACAGGCTCGACGTCCTCTTATCACTTAATCGCGCGTCGAAAAAAGGCGGCGGGCGGCCGCCGATGGACTAACGTCAGAAGGAAGCGGGCGACCGCCGGCGGCGAGCCGCCCCTTCCCTGCACCCGTCTTCAATTGTCCTCGGGCCAGGAAGCCGACGAGAATTTGGCCCGCACGATGGTCATCGCGTGCAGCGTCCCCGATGCGTCATAGGCTCCTCTGCTCGTGAAGGGATGACCAATCACAAGCACGCCAGTGCGCCTGTTGCGCATCGCTTCGGTCGCGTCCACGGAGACTTTGACGCCGTTTCGGCTCCGTATGGTCAAGGCTGAGCCATTGATCGCGAGCAGCACGCCGGTGATCTGGTTCGGCGGGCCGAGCACGAGCGCCGGGCTCGCCTCTTCCGCCGGCGCGCTCTTGACCGTCGACTGCGCCGTGACCTTAGCCGTAGCGCCCTGTCCGGATATCGTGATGGACTGGGTGAGCGTCGTGTCCGTTCTCGAGGCCAGGATCATGCGGTTGACGTCGTCCGCCAGAACCGAGATCGTATGGGTCCCTGCGGGGATCGTGTAAGGATGGCACTGACCGCCGACATTCGCCGCGCCGCCCGCCGCCACGCCTCCCGTCGCCCATCCGCAGCTCTGCTTCACGCCGTCGACGAAATAAGCCACCCCGACCGTCACGCCCGCCGGAGTCGCCCCCTGACCGACGTTCGAGATCACGCTGCTGAAGAGGCCCGTCGTCGGATTGTAATTGAGCTGCGTCGGAACCAGATCCGCCAGAGGGTAAGAATAGGCGGCGGTCAGAGTCGTATCCGTTCTCGATGCGAGAACGATCCGATAGGCGTCGTCGGCGAGCACGGAGACGGTGTGGCTGCCGGTGGACGGGATGGCGTACGTCCCGCATTGAGAGCCTATGCTCAGCGTCGCGCCGACGGCCAGAGGCCCCGAAGCCCAGCCGCAACTCTGCTTCACGCCATCGACGGAATAAGCCACGCCGATTATGGCGGGGGGAGCGGCGCCGAGACCCTGGTTCAGCACGACGGTCCCGAAGAGCCCCGTCGTCGGGCTATAGGTGAGCTGCGTCGGGCGCAGGTCCGGCAGGGGGTAACTGTAGGCATAGCTCAGGGTGTTGTTGGCCTTGTTGCTTTCGACCAAGCGATTGACGTCGTCCACGAAGACCGTCATCGTGTGCGGGCCGCTCGGCATGGCGTAGGTCTTGTTGACGCCGACTGTGAGCGAGGCGCCCGGCGCGATGGGTCCGCTGGCGTAACCGTAGGCGACTTTCTGCCCGTCGACCAGGTAGGCGACCCCGATGGTCACGCCAGAGGGCGTGGGCCCCGCGCCTATGTTTTTGATGACGCTGCTGAAGACCCCGGCATTATGGTTGTAGGAAAGCTGCGTCGCCACGAGGTCAGGGAGCGGCGTTGGGCCGGCCGGATTGAGACCGAAGATCACGAGCTGCTTATTGCTCGCAACATAGACCCTGCCATTTGCGACGACGGGAACGAGGTTCGCATTGCCGCCCCCGGCCCATTGGCCCGCCGGAACCGTGGTGAGCAACGGAAGCGAGCCGCTCGAGGAGGTCGCTGCGAAGGCGTAGAGAGGGACGTAGCCGCCGATGGGGCGTCCTAAGGCCCAAATGACTCCGGAATTCGCCGCAGTTCCATTGGACGAGATCGACGTGAAGAAGCCTGGGTCCTGATAGGAAGCGCCGGTCAACTGACCGACGCCGTCCTGAACGAGCTGCGTCGAGCCGCCAGACTGGAGGACTTGCCAGGTCATGAGGTTCGTCCCGCCGCTGGTGACGATGCGTCCCACGCCGTCGGATCCCGTGAAATAGGCGGGCGCGCACCAGCAGGGACCGGTGTCGGGTATGATGACGAGCGCGTTGTCTGGCCCGCCTGGCGTGTAGCCGCCGAGCGAGGGCTGATCCAGGACGAAGAGACGTCCATCTTTGGCGCCCGCCGCGAGGAGCGGCGGCGCATTGGCGGCCGTCGTCGGGATCAGCGTGAGGCCCGCTCCGCCGATCTCATTATCGGCCGCATCGAGCGCCCCATAGTTCGATGGCGTGAACGAGGTCAGGGCGCCATCCAGGGAAGCGGGCATCGAAACGACGCTTTCTTCCAAATTGTAAACGGGATCGAAGGTCGTGCCGGCCGGATCCGAATTTCCAGTGGAGACATAGACATTGCCCGACGGGTCCGCGGCCGGACCGGAGCCGGACATCCAAATCGAAGACAAGAAGAACTGGTTAGGAGAGGTCGGCAAAGCGTTGATCAGCTCATTGGACGGAAGGGGCGCGAGCGTGCTCGCATTCCATCCGAGCAGCCAGCCGCGCGAGAGATTGGTCGCGAAATCGCAAAAGCTCCCGAAGGCAGCATAGACATTGCCGCTCGCATACAGCAGCGCCGGCCTCTGCCTCTGATAGGTCGCGTTGAAGGTCGCCGTGGCGCCGTTCTTCATGGTCTGCGCGGCGGAGACGACGACGGGCGTGACGACATCGGCCAGCGAACTCAGACTCACTGAGTGCAGCGTGTAGGTCGGCACGCCGCCAACCAGCGTATAGGCCACGAAATTCAATGTATTGAGACCCGGGCTGATGACGGGCGTGCTGTTGATGCCGACGTTCGGACCGTTGTTCGTGCATCCGAGCGGCAACGGCACCGGCGGCCCGAAGTTGCGGCTTGCGAGTATCGCGGCCGTGCCGCCGTCTACGGCGTAGATCGTATTGCTCTCGGTCGCGAGGTAGACGACCGTGCGCGCGCCGGTGACGCCGGCGATCGTCTGGTTGGCGACGACGAGCGGCTGAGCGTCGATCTGGTCGTCGAGATAGACCGTCGTCGCGAGCGCCGCAAACTGCGAGGTCGCGACGTTTTGCGGCGTGAGCGTCGTCTCGTTCGGGTTCCAGCCCGTTCTACCCACGTCGACGTGATGCATATAGATGGACGTCTGCGCGACAACAGGAAACCCGATCAAAGTTACGCCTAGGGCCAGCAACAATGGAACGAAAAGGTCGAATATTTTAGAGACCGCACTATTAACTAAGACCTTTGCGACGTTTGTTCGCGCGAACATACGCGCGTCGCGCGCGTTGGACATACCCTGCATAACCCGAACCTCCCCACACACCGCGATGCGATTACCTGGACGCAACGCGCACCTCGAATTAACGATTTGCAAACACTTCTTAATGAAATCTAAATTGTATCTTCGAAAGTCGAGACCATTCGAGTTAACTCTGCAGCGTTTGGTCAGGATTTGGCTTAAATTTTGCGATTTTCCCGCAAGTTACGGCGGAGTCGACGTTTTTTGCGTCATGGTTGATGGGGGCGGCGCCGTGTTGGGCGAACGAAACGGAAATGGACTTCTTAAACGACTCGCCTTTCGGCGACGCTCGTCGTCTCAATTTGCGACAGGCTCTCGGGCTACTGGCGTCCTGACGCTGTTTCGGGGGATAGGCGCGGGGTTGGCCGGTCCGAGACGGAGGCGCGGGCTGCGCGCTCAATTGTCAGCAGGCCAGGCGCGCGGCGCCGGGACTTTCGCGAGTGTCAGTCTTCTGAGGGTTTTATTGCGCCCGGCTGGCGTTCGTGGCGTCGGTCGTCGGGATCAGCTTGAGGCGGCATGGCCCCGCTCGGCTGGCGGGAGCCCGGCGCGCCGCGCCGGCCCGCGCCGGAATTCGCGACGGGCGATCACTTGCGCTTCGCGGCGAGCCGGTAGTCCGGACCACGGCGCAGCGACGCGGCGACATGCGTCCTGCGATACATCCGATCGCCCTTGGTCCCCGAGGCGGCCCGCCCAATCGCCTTGTCGCTGCTACCAGGTGACGGTCTCGCGAGCACGGGCGCGACATGAGAGCTCCTCACACGCGTCCTCGGCTCCTATTCCACTTTCTCTCCCGGATAGGCGCCCCAGAGGCTTTCCTGCGCCATATAGCCGTCGAAGCCAGGCCCGACGATGCGGCACCAGGAGCCGTCGCAGCGGCGCAACATGCCGATCACGCCGGGCGCGAGCTTCGCCACGGGCGTCGTGTGGTCGCTCGACGTGAGCAGCAGCGGCTCCTTCTTCCAGGGCGCGACGATCGCCGTGCGGCGCCCCGAGAGCAGCGAATGCAGCACCCAGCCCTCGACGCCCTCCGAATCGCGAATTTTGCGCCAGATCTCGAACTCCGCGGTGATCTCGACGGGCAGGCCAGCGCGCTCATAGACCCAGAGCGTGCGATGATCCTTGCTCGGCCCCTCATGCAGATTGACGCGATCGGACTTGAGCGAGACGAAGCGCGGCAGCGGCAGCCTGCTGACCGGCCCCATCTGCCCGGTTTGCGCGACGGCGAACGGCGCGACGGCGATCGCGAGGGTCGCGGCGAGCGTCGGGACGGCGAAGCGAAAACGGAAGGGCATGTCTCTCAATTCCAGTTGCTCCGGCGGCGGCCCCGAACTTTTCGCGTGTTGGCGAGGACGGCGCAAGGTCGTCGTCTTGTCTTTGGCTTCCCATCTGCTAGGAAGGCCGAAGGCGCAGCGACGGGGAACCTCCTTGTCGCGCCGCATCGTTAACGAGCGGTTGAAACGCCGGGAGCTCCCGATCCGGACGCCCCTGCCGCAGCGCGGGCAGGGCGCCGAGAAAATGCGCGTATCGAGTCTTTCTTTTTCCGGTTACGAGAAACCAAGCGATCTGGGAGGCGAACGGGAAGATGCCGAAGAAGAAGCCGCTCGTCGTGGTGACCCGCCGGCTCCCGGAGGTCATCGAGACTCGCATGTGCGAGCTCTTCGACACGCGCCTCAACGAGAGCGACAGGCCGGCAAGCCATGAGGAGCTCGTCGACGCGATGCGCACCGCCGACGTGCTTGTGCCGACCATCACCGACCGCATCGATTCAGGTCTCATCGCCCAGGCGGGCGAGCAGATGAAGCTCATCGCCAATTTCGGCAATGGCGTCGACAATATCGACGTCGCCTCGGCGCTGCGGCGTTCGATCACCGTGACCAACACGCCCGGCGTCCTGACTGAGGACACCGCCGACATGACCATGGCGCTGATCATGGCGGTGGCGCGCCGCCTGGTCGAAGGCGCGAACACGATCACCGAGGGCGCCTGGTCCGGCTGGGCGCCGACCTGGATGCTCGGGCGCCGCATCACCGGCAAGCGCCTCGGCATCGTCGGCATGGGGCGTATCGGCCAGGCCCTGGCCCGACGCGCCAACGCATTTGGTCTTTCGATCCACTACCACAACCGCCGCCGCCTGCCGACTGACGTCGAGGAGCAGCTTGAGGCCACCTATTGGGACTCGCTTGACCAGATGCTCGCGCGCGTCGACATCGTCTCGATCCATTGTCCGCACACGCCGGCGACCTATCACCTGCTGTCGGCGCGACGTCTCAAGCATCTGCGTCCGCACGCGATCCTGGTCAACACGGCGCGCGGCGAGGTCGTCGACGAGAACGCGCTCGTGCGCATGCTCGAGGCGGAGGAGCTTGCCGGCGCGGGGCTCGACGTGTTCGAGCACGAGCCCGCCGTCTCCCCGAAGCTGCTCAAGCTCGCGAAGGCCGGCAAGGTCACGCTGCTGCCGCACATGGGCTCGGCGACGATCGAGGGCCGCATCGACATGGGCGAGAAGGTCATCATCAACATCAAGACCTTCATGGATGGCCACCGCCCCCCCGACCGCGTGCTGCCGAGCATGCTCTAGCCGGACGTCGGAGCGGAAAAAATTTAAGGAAGCACGCAATGAACAGGAATCTCGCGGCCATCGCCGCTCTTGCAATCGCCTTCGCGCCGACAGCCTTGGCGAAGGCCAAGAAGCCGCCGCAGGATCAGCAGCAACAACAGCAGGAGGAAAACGCCGAAACGGGCGGGCTTCCGCGCTATCAACCGTTTCCGCACAACATCATCTTCAACCTGGTCGACCTGAGCGGCAAGGCGCCGGCGAAGGACATCTGGCTGCGCATCGACTCGACCGGCCGCGCCAGCGGGTCTTCCGGCTGCAAGAGCTGGTCGGGCATTTTCGTGATCGGCCCCGACCGCCTAGGGCCGCGCTCGATGCCCGCTTTCACCGAGCAGCAGTGCACGCCGGAGCAACTCGCCTACGAGCGGGAGTTCTGGGCCATCCTGCTCAACGGCCCCTACTGGGACACGAAGGGCGACGAGCTCATAATGAAGCAATATAAGGGCGCGGGCGTGCTGCACTTCCAGCGCTCGCTGTGAGCGAGCCTGACCCCGGGTTCGCCGTTAAAGGGCCGCAGGGCGCGGCTCTACTCGGCGCCAGGAAAAGCCGCGTCCTTCGCAATGGGGACATCCTCATGAGTCGCAGAACAATTGTTTTTCCCCTCGCAACCGCCGCCCTCCTCGCCCTGGCCGGCTGCAACGGCGCCGCGCCGCCGCCGCAGCCCGTGGCCGCCGCGCCCGCGCCCGGCAGCCGCGCCGTCACGCCGCCGGATTTCAAGCTGCCGGAAGGCGCCGGTTGCACGGGCGCCATCGCCCGATATCGCGCGATCCAGGAGAATGATCTCTCCATGGGCCACGTGAATAAAAGCGTCTACGACAAGATCCAGACCGAGATCGCGGACGCCGAAAAGGCCTGCGCGGCGGGCGATGACGCCAAGGCGCAGTCTCTAATTCGGGCCAGCAAGGCTAGGCACGGCTATCCGGCCTGAAGCTCAAGCGAGCATCTTGCGATAGACCCGCAGCGTCTCGTCGACGTGGCGCTGCAGCGTCGGAGGATTGGCCCAGTAGGAACGATAGGCCGCCGCGCCGAAACGATGCGCCAAGGCGTCATCCTTCAGCCGCTCGATCGAAGCTGCGAGAGAAGCCGCGTCGCCGCTCTTGAACCACAGCCCCTCGACGCCGTCGGCGATCTCGTCGCGCGAGGCGCAGGCGTCCGAGACGATGACCGGCGCGCCGAGGGCCTTGGCCTCGAGCACGGTCAGCGGCTGTCCTTCGTACCACAGCGAGGGGAACACGAGCGCACGCGCCGCCCGCATCGCCGCGCGAACCTCCGTCGGCGCGCGCCAGCCGAGGAGCCGCGCCTCGGGGAAATCGCGCGCGATCTCGCCGGCGATCGGCCCGTCGCCGAAGAGCGTCGGCGTGACGCCCGCGGCGCGCGCGGCCCTGGCGAAGAGCGCAGCGCCCTTCTCGGCCGAAAGCCGCCCGACGAAGAGGAACTCGCCCGAGACCGAAGTCTTTTCGCCGAGCGGCGCGACATCGACCGGGTTGCAGACGCGATGCCGCCGCGCGGATCGCGGCAGGCAGGGTTCGAGCAGCCGCTCCTGCAGGTCTGAGATCAGGACGAAGTCGGAAAAGCAGGCGGCGAGACCGATCCGCTGCGCGAAAGCGAGACGCGCATTGCGCCAAAGCTTTATGGGATAGCTGCGCGAATCGCAGTTCCGGCTCCAGCAGGAAAGGGACAGCGGGCGCCGGCCGCAGATCTCGTCGGCGCGATAGTCATAGAAACCGCCGTTCGGGCAAAACAGAAAATATTCATGGTTCGTATAGACGGCGCGAAGGCCGCTCGCACGGATCGGAACCGCGATCGAAGGCGACAGCGCCTTGGCCCAGCCGTGGACATGCACGATTGTCTCGTCCCGCGGCAGCGGCGCGAGCGCGCGCGCAAGGGCGTCGGCGGCGCGCGCGTTCCACATCCCCTGCGCCGAGGCCGCGAGCCGCGAGGAATGGCTCAGCATGTCCTGCTGCTCGAGGAGGATCGTCTCGACGCCGGCATCGTGCAGCCGCGCGTCGACCGGACCGCAGGCGCAAAAGAAGATCGGGCGCGCGCCCGCCGTTTTGAGCCCGATGGCGCTCTCGATTGCGACCTTCGACTGGCCCCCGCTGACATAGCCGTGATCGACGACGAGGACGACGATGGGCGAAGCGCCGCCGCTCAATGCGATCCGGCTCCGGTCAGACGACGGCTCGCCGCGACGTCGCGGCGAGCGCGGCGGCGAGGCTCGCGCCGAGCAGCAGCGCCGCAAGGAAATAGGCGCCGCCGGGAAAGAAATTGGCGGCGACGCTCGCCGCAAAGATCTGCGTAAACAAGGGCGGTCCGATCATGCCGGAAACGCCGCGCAGGCTCGAGAGCGCCCCTTGCAACCGGCCCTGCTCGTCGGCGCCCGCGAGGCGGGTCGCGAGCGCCTGGAAAGAAGGATTGGCCATGCCCCAGAGCGCGATCAGCGCGACGCCGGCCATGAACGGCTTCCCCTGCGCCGAAAAGGCGTAGACCGCGAACCCCGCCGCGCCGGCGATGAGCGCGACGATGAGCGCGAGGCGCTCGCCGAAACGGGCGACGAAGGGACGCACGACGCCGCCCGAGACGAAGGTCTGCGCGACGCCGACGAGCGCTAGCGCCCATCCCGTCGTCTCGGCGTCCCAGCGATAGCGATAGTCGGTGTAAAGGACGAAGAGGCTCGGCAGCGAATCATGTGCGACATAGGACAGGAACACTCCGGTCGCGAGCAGCGCGAGCTCCCGGCGTCGCGACAGCATCTTGAGCGACCCCAGAATGTGGGCGCTGCGCCACTCAATGGTCTTCGTCCGCAGCTCCTGCGAGAGCGACTCTGGTAGTATGAAATAGCCATAGAGGAAATTGGCGAGGCTGAAGGCGGCCGCGCCATAGAACGGAAGGCGGAGGCCATATTGGCCGAGCACGCCGCCGATCATCGGCCCGATGATGAAGCCGAGACCGAAGGCCGCGCCGAGCAAGCCGAAGCGGGCGGCGCGTTTTTCGGGCGGCGTGATGTCGGAGATGTAGGCGGTGGCGGTCGAGAAGCTCGCCGCGAAAGCGCCGGAAACGAGGCGCCCGAGGTAAAGGATCACGAGCGAGGGCGCGACCGCCATGACCAGATAATCGACGCCGAGGCCGAGATTGGAGGCGAGCGCGATGGGACGACGGCCGAAGCGGTCGGAGAGGGCGCCAAGCACGGGCTGAAACAGGAACTGCATCAGCGCCCACGAGAAGCTGAAGAAGCCAGAGATGCGCGCGGCGCTGTCGATCTCGCCGCCCTCAAAAGCGATGATGAGTTTCGGCAGCACGGGAATCATGACGCCGAGCGCGAGCATGTCGAGGAACACCGTGATGAGGATGAAGATGATCGCGGCCTTGCGCCGCTGCGCCGTGATCGCCATTGCCTGCGCCGCCCGAGGTTAAGCCCGCCCGCCGTCGCATAGCAGGAAGGCTCGGGTCGGGGCAAATTTTGAGAACCTCCCAGGCGGCGCCTGTCGGCGGACGGAGGCGTTAAACATCTCTGCGGGCGCGAGCTTGACGCCCCCGGCGCGCGGCGATAGAGCGGCCCTGATCCGCCTATGCGCAAAAATTGGGCTTCGCTCAATCGCGAAACCTCCGGCGTCCTTCGGTCTTCGCAGCAGGGGGGCAAGCGGACGCCTGACATGCGGAAACTCCTCGCCAAAGGCAATACGCTCTTTCTCGTCAGCCTCATCGAGTATGGCGCGCCACTGCTGCGCATGCTCGCGCTCAGCCACCTGCTGACGCTCAGGGAGCTGGGCTTTGCTTCCGCTCTGACTGCGACTTACACCGCCTTCGAGCAGATCACCGATTTCTCGATTTACCGTTTCGTCCTGTCGGCGCCGCGCGAGCGATACGACGAAGCCCTGGCGAGCGCTCACGCCCTCTCGATCATGCGCGGCGCCGCAGTCGGCGCCATCGCCGCGCTTTGCGCGCCGCTCGCGGCGCGGGCGTTCTCGCTCTCCGCGGAATGGCCGGAGTTCGCGCTTCTCGGCGCCGTGGCGCTGCTGCGCTCCTTCGAACATCTCGGACCTCGCGTCGCCGAGCGCGACTATAGCTACGGCGCGCAGTTCAAGACGTCCGTCGTCGCCAATGGCGCAGCCCTGGCCGTGCTGCTCATCGGGCTCCTGACGGGCGCCGGTCATCGCGCCGTGCTGGCGTCATTGCTGACGCAGGCGGCGGCGCAGGCGCTTGCGAGCCGCTGCTTCGCCGCCGACCCTTATCGGATCAACTGGCGCTCCAAAATGGTTCGGGACGGCTTCAACTTCGGCTATCCCCTGATGATCAACGGCTTCGGCCTGGCCGCCTCCTTCCAGGGGGATCGCTTCGTGGTCGGCGCGCTGCTCGGTCTGCCGGAACTCGGGATCTATGCGATCGTCACGCTGGCGGCGCTGCTGCCCTTGAACATGCTGGGCCGGATCGTCGGCGCGGTGCTTCTCGCAGCCCTGTGCAATGCGCCAAACGCCGACGCCTATCGCGCCCGGGTCAAGCTCTCGACCCGCGGAGTCGCGCTGCTCGCCGCGCTGTACGGCGTGGGCGTGCTGCTGTTCCTGAACATCGTGACCCCTTGGGTGTTCGGCGCGAAGTTTACGCTCTCGGAAGCGTCGGTCGCGATCCTGAGCGTCGGCGTGTTCCTGCGCCTCGTGCGGGGCGAGCCCTTCACCTCGATGCTGCTGCACTCCGGGCGCACGCGCCGCCTGACGTCATCCAATCTCGCTTCCTCGTCGGCGCTCGGATTCGAATTCATCCTGCTGTCGATCTTTCGCAATTTCGAATCTTTGATGACGGGGCGCCTGCTCGGCGAAATCGTCGCGCTTTTCGTCTCCCTCCGGGTCACGCGCGAAGAATTCCGGGACGCCCGCAGGGACTTCCTCGTCTCGATCTTTGGAGCGATGGGGCTGCTCGCCGGCGCCATCGTCCTGTCGCATGTCTTCCGTCTGGAGGCCAGCCTGCCGCTGAGCATCGCGGTCTTCTCCAGCGCCGTTTCAATTTGCGCAATCTGGGCGCTCTATTTCGCCCCGCCCCTGGTGCGCGTCGCCTTTCCCGATGCGAGACATTGGGCGGCGCGTCCCTTGACGCTTCCGCGCTTCCGCAGGTCGCCAATTTCCCTCAAACAAGATTAACGCGGCGGCAAATCGGGCGGAGAGCGCGGTTTTCCACGCATATATCCAAGCGTTTACCAACCGTTATATTGACAGCGCGCCGCTGACGGATATCAAATCGCGAGAGAATCAGTAGAAAGGTCGAAGTGCTGCGGCCGCCTCAAGCGGACAGTCATTTGTAAGATCCGCATGCGCCTCGTGGGACGTCAACCGAATCCGAAGCGCGGACGCTCGGAACGGTCAGCCTGGCGGATCCCCTGGACCGGGCGACGGGATCGTCGCGAACGAATCTAGTTCATGAGGCGACAGCGATGTCTTTCGATCAGGTGCTCTACATCCTCTGGCAGCGAAGAGGAGTCATCGGCTTCTCTTTCGCGAGCGTATTGATCGGCGCCGTGCTGACGATGCTGCTCGTGCCCGCGCGTTACGACGCCGTGGCGACCGCGAGCATCGACGCGAGCGCTCTCGATCCGGTGGCGAACACGCAGCTCAGCGGACCGGCGACGGCCCTGATGCTCATGCAAGGCAATCTCGTCGCCCTCGCCAAAAGCAATCAGGTCGCGCTCGAGGTCGTCAAGCGCACCAATCTGGCGTCCGTCCCGGACCTGGTCAAGGAATATCGGAGCTCGAAAGACAGCGCCATCGTCGACGTGAACCAGTGGATCGCCAATCAGATCGTCCAGAACGTCGACGCCAAGTTCGGCGACAAGTCGATCGGGGCGAGCACCAGCAACGTGCTCAACCTGACTTACAAATCGCGCGATCCGCGCGACAGCGCGACGATGGCCAACGCATTCCTCGGCGCGTTCATCGACGCGGCCATCGCCATGAAGGCGGCTTTCGCGCAACAGAGCGCCGACTGGTTCAATCCGCAGATCGACAAGCTGCGCGGGGATCTCGCGAAGACGAAGAGGGCTCTCGCCGATTTCCAGGTGCAGAACAATCTCGTCGGGCCGACCGCCAACGCCGACGCCGAGAGCGATCAGCTCACAGCCGTCACGGCCGAATTGTCAAAAACCAGAGCCGAGCTCGTCTCGCTTAAGAGCCTCTATGCAGGCGCCCCCGCCGCCGTGACCGAGTCCAACGACGCGCAAACGGTCGACCAGCAGACCCTGACCGCCCTCAGATCGAACCTGTCGCTGGTCGAGGCCGAAATCACCAAGCTGCAGCGGGAGATCGGCTCCAATAATCCCAAGCTGCAGGAGCGCCTGTCGACCAAGCGCTCCTTGAAGGAGCAGATCGACACGCTGATCGCTGAAAATCGCCGGAGACTGGCCGAGCGCATCGCCGCGCATGAGGACAAGATCGCCTCGCTCGAAAAGGCGCGGGCCGCTCAAGTCAAGTCGATGATCGACGTTCAGAACAAGCGGGAGCAGCTCGCCGTCCTCAAGCTCGACGTCGAAACGCGCCAGGCCGAGCTGGAGCGCGCCAGCCATGCGGCGACTCAGGCCCGCATGCAGGGCCAGTATTCCTTCTCGAACATCACGATCCTCGACAAGGCGACGCCGCCGACCGAGGCGGCTTTTCCGAAATTGATCATCGTCGGACCGGTCGCCCTGATTGCAGGCCTGCTCCTCGGATTGACGTCCGCGCTCTTCGCCGAAGTGTTCGACCGCCGCATCCGCGCGTCCGCCGACCTCGACTTCGTCACGGAAGCGCCGGTGCTCGGAACCCTGGTCAACACCAGGGAGACCAGGAAACCGTCCCGAGCCGATCCAACGATCAGGAGACGGCTCGGCGGACTGGCGAAATTCGTGCAGAGGCTGTCATTGGGCGGCGCCGTTCGCGGTCGCGCGGCCGGAGCCGATTAGGCCCCGATGACATAGCCTATCGAGGCTGTGCCCGATGCAGGACGCGACCGCTCGTTAGCTCACCCACTTCAACAGGCGGATCACCCCCATGTCGGCCGCCCGGTTATGCGCCGAGACGTCGCGACGGGCGGCAATCGCCGCGCGGTTCTCGTGAAAGAAGCGGTAGGCGAGCCAGAGCATGTCCGAATTCGACAGGGTCGGACGCCATTGCAGCGCCCCCTTGATCTTGGTCGTGTCGAAGACGAAGTCCTCGGCGATCATGCGATATTGATACGGCCCGAGCGGCGAGAGCCCCAGCGCATAGGCGAGACGCATCGCGAAAAGGGTCGGACGGCGCGGCAGAGATGCGACCGTCGCGCGCGTCCCGGCCCTGCGGATCACCGAGCCGTAGACGTCGCAGAACGTCTCGACATTGTCCGAGCCGATGTTGAACACTTCCGAGCCCGGATATTCCGCGGCGGCGATGCAAGCGGCGATCAGGTCCTGCGCATAGATGAACTGGTAGCGATTGCGGCCGCCGCCCACCACCCACACCTTGCGCCCCTCGGAAATGAACTCGAACAGGATCGCGAGCAGCCCCAGGCGTCCCTCGTCGATGATCGTCGGGCAGCGGATCGAGATCACGTTGAGCCGGTCCGTGTATTCCGCGAGGACGCGCTCCCCCTCCCATTTCGACTGCCCGTAGATCTCGACCGGCGCGGGCTCGTCGTCCTCTCTGACCGGGCGGCCCATGTTCTCCGCCCACAGGCAGTTCGACGACAGAAAGACGATGGACCGCGTCCCGCGGCGAGCCGCCGCCTCGGCGACGTTGCGCGTGCCGTCGACATTGGACTGCCACAGGAAGGACCTGTCCTTCACGGCGTGGGCGAGGATGGCGGCGCAGTGATAGACCGTGCGGAAGCGATGCTGAGCGAAGAGCCGCTCGACCAGCGTGGCGTCGCGGATGTCGCCTTTGATCGCGGTCAGCCGCTCATGCTTCGTCTGGCAGGGCTGCAGGTCGATGACGACGCAGCGCTCGCCCTCGGCCAGAAGACGCTTGACGAGCAGGGAGCCGAAGAAGCCGGCTCCGCCGGTGACCAGAACGGGCGCATGGGACTCTAAGGACATCGGGAACGCTCACGGCTCGAGAAGATCAGTTGAGGTCTTGGCAGTTCCGCTTGTAGTAAGTGTTAAGCCGATCGGGCTGCAGATATTTCACGTAAATTCTTTCTTCCGGCGACGCTCCGGTTTCGGCGGAGGCGTCGGACGGTCCCGCTTCAGCGCGTCTCGGATTGCTTGGGCTCGGATTGCTTGGGCTTGCGCCAGGGCTCCAAAGCCTGCAGCGTCCGCCGCGTGTCCTCCTGGTCGCTCCAGCAGCGGCGCTCGCGGACCGGACGCGCGCCGTTCCGGCTGGCGTCCATGATCCAGGCGGGGATCCTAGCGCTCTCGACCAGATAGTTCGTCGGCGTGTCGCCTTCGCGGAGCGCTTGGCTCGCCTCGACCAGCGAGCAGTCGCTGATCGCGATCCGCTCGTGCGTGAATGCGCGCGCGACTTCCCACAGCGCCGAGGGCGCGGCCACGGCGAGCAGCGCGCAGCCCAACAGGAAACGCATTCGGCCCGTTGCGGGCCCCTGGAGCAGGATCTCGCCGAAGAGGAAGCCGACGACGACGAGCGCGGGAATCGATGCGCGCATGACCAGATCGTTGCCCGGGCCGAATTTGAACAACGGCAGCGTCGCGAGAACGAGGCAGGAGAAAGCCAGCAGGCCGAGATATTCGTTGGCGATCAGCGAGCGGTTGGCGATCACGTAGCCCGCGATGGCGAATTCCGGCAGGGCAAAGAGCGCGAAGCGCAGGAGGAAGACGGCGTCAAGCCCCGCTGCGCCGTGCTTGATCTCGCCCGAGGAGACGATGAGATAGAGAGCTATCGGGATGAAGCCGAGACCGAAGGCCGCCGCGCACAGATCGCGGACGGAAAGAGCCTGCCTACGCAGATCGGCGCAAACGGAAAAGAGAAGCCATAGCGCCGGCGCCGCTGCGCCGAGCGGCGTCCAAAACATCGCGCCCGCGATGGAGACGGCCGACGTCGCTCTGTCGACCTGCCCGCGCGCCTGCAGCAGAAGCAAAGTCGCCAGCCACCACCCAGGCAGCGCGTGGTTCGGCGCCCAGAAGAATTGCACGACGCTGCTGGAATATTGCCAGGCGGGGTGCCAGGCGACGAGCCCGTAGGTCTCGAGCCGCAATAGATTCGGAGGCCCCGCCAAGGCGGCGTAGATCGCGACGCCCGCC
>DATHCI010000188.1:0-16267 GCA_035319645.1 Methylocystis sp.
CGATGCCGAACAGGAACAGCACCACCTCGGCGCCCTCGCGCAGCACCGCGATGGCGACGACGACGCCGAGCGCAACATAGCTTTTGTCGCCGCTCGCCACGGCGCGTCCCACGTCGCTGAGCTGCTGCGCGAGCTCGCGCCCGTGGCGGGCCATCCAGATATTGTGCCAGGCGAGCATGACCACCGCGAGCGCGAGCACCGAGGCGTTGAACGCCTCCTGCCCGCGGCCGGCGAGCGCGGCGGAGAGCTGCTCGGCGAAAGCGGCGACGAGGAGGGCGCCGATCACGCCGGCAGCCACTCCCCCGGCGATGAAGGCGCGCGAGCCCGCGAGCCCGCGCGTCACGGCGAGCGCGATGCCGACGATAAGGCCGGCCTCGATGACCTCGCGGAAGACGACGATGAGCGCGCCGAGCATTTGATTTTTCCCGCGTTTTTGGGTTTACTCGACGATGAGCTCGCCCTGGGCGGTCGCCTCGTGGAAATCCCCGAAGAAACGGTAGCGTCCCTTCGCCAGCGGGCGCAGCCGGATCGTTCCGCTCGCGCCTCCGGGGATGACCTTCTCGACTTTGAGCGTCTTGCTCTCGAATTCCTCGGGCGTCGGATCGGCGTTTTTCACGGTCAGCACGATCGGGGTGTCGGCGGGCGCATGCAGCTCGGCCGGGCTGAAGCGGTGATCCTTGATCTCGATGGAGAGAGAGGCTTCCGCAGCGAGCGCCCCGCCGCTTGCGAGAAGCGCCGCGGCGAGCAGCAGGGTCTTAAGCAGCTTCAAGCCTGTTTCCTTTCACGAAAAAAGCGTCAAGCAAGAGGGTAGCAGGCCCCCTCCCGGGGTCAATGGTCATCTTTCGGAGAGATTCCAACCTCTCGCGAAGCCGGGCTTGACGCAGAGGCGCGCCCGCTCTTAAACGGAGGGCGTACGGGCGGCTAGCTCAGCGGGAGAGCACTCCCTTCACACGGGAGGGGTCACAGGTTCAATCCCTGTGCCGCCCACCATTAAAATCAAAGGCTTAGAGACGAGGCGAGGGTTCAGCCGATCGTTGGGGAAGCAGGGGGCGCGCTTTCGGGCTATGAAGGCGACGCCGTCAGCTTGCTCTCGCCGTCATGCTCACCAACGGCGAACTCACCGCCTCCACCTGCCGCTGGCCTTTCGGCGAGGCCGCCCCTCGCGAGTATCTGTTCTGTGGCGAGCCGGTCGACCCGATGCTCTCGCCAGCGATGCGGGTCTACCGCCAATGTCATGCGCGACTGGCCTGCTGTCGCCAGGGAAGTAGACTGCCGATTGCTCTTGCAGCGACAGCGGAAGCACGCGCGCCTGCTTCTACAGAGACAACGTGTCGCTGAAGAAACTTGGGATAACCCGGGCGCGGGGGGCCGGGCGTAAAACTCGCGGGGGCCATTCGAAAAATGCGGTTATTTTTAAAATCCGGACCCAAAGCCCGCGCCTCATATCGCGTCGAGCTCGAAAATCCAGGCGCGGCGGCGCTTCAACCTTGCGCTTGTGTCTGGCCTCGCGGCTTCGTCGCCTCAACGGGAAGGCGCCAAAATGACCCCAATGCGACATTCGCCGGCGACGCCGTAGGTCTTCCGCTTCACGCGCTCGCTTCCGAATTCCCTTGCCGGGAAATTGGCTCCGGCCGGCGGCCTGCCGTCGCGCGCTCAGGCGCCGCTCTCCGTGACGGCGCGGCCTTGTCCGAGCCGGCAAATTGGGGGAAAGTTGCATCCGAACCGAGACCCGCCCAGCGAATCCCGGTTTCAGACGAGGCGTGGCGATGTCGGACCCCGAAGAATCACGGAATAAATCGGAGGGGCCGCCGCCGCGCCAACGACAGGTGCCGCCGGATTTGAGCCCGATACTCGCCGAAAAGGCCGACGATCTCGAGTCGCTGAAGAAGACGGTTGAGGACGCCGCCGCCGTCAGCGGCGGTCTTTGGCTGTCCTACCTCTTCGTGCTCTTCTACTTCGCGGTCGCTGCGGGTGCCGTGACGCACGTGGACCTCTTGCTGGAAAACCCCGTCAAGTTGCCGTTTCTCGGCGTCGAACTCCCGCTCAAGGGCTTCTTTTTCCTCACGCCGTTGCTGTTTCTCGTCTCGCACGGGTACACCCTCGCCCAATTCCGGCTGCTCGCCTACAAGGCGAAACGCTTTCACGATCAACTCTTCAAGCAGGTCGTAGGCGAGCGAAACGCCGAAATGCGCGAGGGCTTGCTAGCACAATTGCCGAGCGACATCTTCGTGCAATTCCTCACCGGACCGACAGACCTGCGCGAGGGGTGGTTCGGGTGGCTGCTCGAAGTCATCGCGTTGGTGACCCTCGTCATCAGCCCGCCGCTGCTGTTGCTCCTGCTGCAGATACAGTTTCTCCCCTATCACGACCCCCTAATCACTTTGGTTCATCGTCTCGCACTGGTCCTCGATCTCGCACTCATTTGGTGGCTCTGGGGCTCGATCCTTTCTGAACGCAGCGAGTTTCGCCGCCGGCGAGCGTGGCTGAGATGGGCCGCGCCAGCGCTCGGAGTCGTATCCGGCTTCGTCGCGTTTCTATTCTCTTGGACGGTCGCGTTTTTCCCAAGTGAGCCACAAGAGCGTTTCCCTTCGCCTCTCCTACCCGCCGGATGGATTTGGCGCCTTGGACCCTCGGAGTTGCAACAGCCGGACAAGCTCGTGACATTGCATGATGGACTCTTTCATGGGGAAATCGATAACATCACCCGGCGCCGCAAGAGCCTCTTCTCCGACACGCTCGTGGCGATTGGATTCGACCTTTACGCGGCGTTGCAGATCGACGATCCCGAAAAAGTCAACTCGCGCGACCGTCTCTTTTCGCTGCGCAACCGCGATCTGATAGGCGCCGTGCTTGATCACGCCAATTTACCAAGAGTGGAATTCAACGGGGCGTACATGCAGGGAGCAAGCCTTGTCGGCGCAAAGCTGCGGGGCGCGTGGCTCGAATACGCGAACCTGCAAGGCTCGCTGCTCTTAAAGGCGGACCTTCTAAGCGCGCAGATGAGAGGAACGCAGCTTCAGGGGGCTGATCTCGGCATGGCGCAGCTTCAGGGTGCGCACATATGGGAAGGCTCGCAACTTCAGGGCGCCTCGCTATGGGGCGCGCAGCTTCAAGGCGCCGATCTTGGCGGCGCTAATCTTGACAAGGCGCAGCTTCAGGGCGCGTCGCTCGAAAAGGCGCAGCTCCAGGGCGCGAATCTTGATGCAAACTTGACAGCGGCGAGTCTGGCCGAGGCGCTTGTTTGGCGAACGAGGCTTTCAACAACTGTTCTAAGCAATTTGTTTGCGCCGAGTGCGGGCTTGAATTGGTATGTCGAATACAAAAAAAGTCTGTGGGAGGATAGCGCTCCTTGGACGAATTCTGATTACGATATGTTGCGCTCCCTTATCAAGCAAGCTTTGCCCGAGGGTGAGGCGCAAATTGACGCCTTGAAAGGTGTCGCGACACTCGATTGCAACACTCCGAAACTTGACCTCGCTCCATGCGATCCGAATGCTAAAACGCCTGAGTTCGTCCGCGAGGCGCGGAAAAAGATCGAGAACGCCAGCGTCGACGAAGACAATTACGCCATTGCCCTTAAGACGGTGCTGGCCGAGCTAGCCTGCCACGACGATGATAATGCGGTCTTTGCTGTACGCGGAATGGCGGCCAACGGGCGTATCGCCGCCACGCGGCGTGAGGCGCGAGCCCTAGTCAGCCAAATTTTGAGTCGCGAATGTCCCGTCTCCGCCAAGCTGACCAGAGAGGACAAGGAGCGGCTGTCCTCCGCGGTCAAAGAGGCAGCGGAGAACGCGAGAGAGCCGGCGGAGAAGGTGAAGAAGAAGTGAACGGAGCTTGCGTCTCCCGACGCGATAGCTTCCTGCCGCGCGCCCATCCTTGCTCCATTCCCGCTAAACTTCCGCACCAAGCGGGAGAGTCGCTGGGCCATTCTCCGCGACGCGCGGCCTCGCCAAAGGTGGAAAATTGGGAGGAATTAGCATCCGAATTGTGTCCCATCTGGGCAATCGCGGTTTAGGCAACCGCCGGATGTCAGTCGTAAAGCTTGCCACTCAACCTCGCGGGAAGGCGCCAAATTGGCGCTTGGCGCCCCTTGGTTGCTCCCTCCCTGCGCCGCCCACCATCTCGACCCTCGCTGGAAGCTCGCGGGAATGTCACTACCGCGACTCCAATCGGCGGCGCTCCATGAATTCCTCGACTTCCCTGTCCGTTTCCCGCGCGTCCCTGGCGGCGTTCGAGCAGCTGCTCATGGCCTTGTTCAGAGCGTCGCCGGCGCTCGTCATCCCCTCTTTGAACGACTGGGAAATCTCTTTTTGCGACTCCGTGTCGAAGCTGACGAGCATCTTCGCGTAATTCCTCGGAAGATCCGCCTCCATCTTGCACTCGGATAAGACCACCGCGTCCAGTCCCATGGAGCGCGCCAGGCCTTTGGCTATGTCCACGTCCGTCTTCGGAATTTCGAATTCGTGCCTTTGCGTCGGCTCGATTACGCATGCGGCGCAGAGGCAGAGCGGCAGCCCAGCGAGCAAATGGGTGACTTTCATCACCTTGATCCCTTCCGTCGGTTCGAGCCGCATGCCCTTTCGGTGCGCCGCTCGTCCCGTCGCCTTTCCCGACGCCGACCTCGTCCGCCGCGATCTTCGCCAATGGCCGCCGGCGGATGCGTCAGGCTTCCAGGACCTTGCGGCCAGGCGAGAGCCGCCTGCTATGCCCCGGCGAGGCCTCTTCCGCAAGTCGCCCGCTCGGGGCGCGCCTTTGACGGCGACCGCTGGCGCTAAACGTCCTTCAGGTGAGAGACGCTGAGCAAAATAAAAGTTGACGTGGTCATGCCCACCACATAGCCGAGCGCCACATCGAGAAAGCGCATCAGGTCGGCGCTCCCTTCTTCCGCGGCCTCCATGAAGGCGTCGAGCTCAAACGTTTGAAGCAAGTCGGCGTCCTCGTCTCCAGACCGGGGGCGCTTGCTTGGGAACAGATCGTGCACGGCCCGCGCTCCTTGTTTGAGTTGAGAAAAAGCAGCTCTAGAACGAACTTTTTTACGAAGCGCTTGCTCCGATGTGAGCTGCCCTATTAAGTTCGTATAACCATCAAATATTCGAAATAGCTGCTGACATTAAGGTAAACGATATTTGGACGTTTGGTGATTAATCTCGACTAGCCCGCGCCAGCGCGTCGCGCCTGCGGGTTCGTCGTCATAAAGACTTTCGTAGCAAATACGTCCAGCCCCCTCATTTTGGCCGAGGTGACGAGGCGAGTACTTTCCGTCATGCTGCTCTCAGTCGGTGTTGGCGTTCTTGCTTGCGGAACTGATCGCCGGGAAACCGACCGCGAGAGGATACAGACATGGTCGACCAATTCGAAGCGGCACGAGCCGATATCGCTCGTCTACGTGACCTGCTGAGCCTGATGGAGTGCGGAAAGCTGACCGTGATCGATGACGGCGTTTTCACCGGCGACCGCACGCAAGCGGCGATCGAGAGGACGCGAAGCGTTCTAAGCGCTGTGAACTGCATCCTCAACCGCCGCGCCGCATCGAGGCGAAGCAGCGAACTCGCGCTCAAGCGGACGGCTGCGTGAGCGGGACCAGTCGCGCGGAAAAAGCAGGCGCCGACCGTCCGTCTCTGTCGGCTCCGGGGCGCGCCTAGCTAAGCCGTATCCGCTAATTCGGCTCTGAGCAAGACAAAGCCCGACGACCGCTTCGCCGCGCGGGCGCCGGGCTTCACGCGCCTCGGGGAAGAGCGCCCGCGGCCAATTCGGAACGAACTGGACCCGGCTCGCCCGGCCTCATTCTTCGAGTTCGCCGACGCGCTTTTGGGAATAGAGCTGCACGCCGAGCTGCTTTATCAGTTCCAATTGCGTCTCGAGAAAATCGATGTGCTTCTCCTCATTGGCGATGACCGTCTCGAACAATTGCTCGGACACGCGATCGTTGATGGATAAGCAATAGGCCGCAGCTTCCAGATAGAGGCTGCGCGCGTCCATCTCCGTCGCGAGGTCGGCCTTGATGATCTCCTCGACGGTCTCGCCGATGCGCAGCGGGTCGAGCGACTGCATGTTCGGAAAGCCCTCCAGAAACAGGATGCGCTTCACGAATTTGTCGGCGTGATGCATCTCTTCGATTGATTCTTCTTTCCATTTCTTGGCGAGCTCGAGGAAGCCCCAATTTTCGAAAATCCGATAATGGAGCCAGTATTGATTGATCGCCGTCAGCTCGCTCCGCACTCCGCGATTGAGATATTCGATGACCTTGGCGTCCCCGCGCATATCGAGCCCTTCTCTTCCTGCTCACCGAGCCGCTTGCGCAACGGTCACGCGGCGAGTCCGCCGGACATATCCCTGTCACAACTGTCGCGGTCGCACGCGCCGTCCAGCCCCCGACAACCATGCTGGTCGAGCAGGGAGACAATGTTTCGCGCGCAGCGTCCACATTGGGCCGCACAGCCGAGATCACGGAAGACTCCGCCGACGCTGGTTCGGCTGTGGCTCGTTCCGAGAACCGCCCGGACATCCCGGTCCGACACGGCGTTGCAGGAACAGACGATCATGGCGTCCCCTAGTTTGGAATCTTTGTAAAGAGCCTTTCAAATCAGCCCCTTATCTAACATCGCGCGGGTTCGCGCTCCTGTCAACGGCTCTCCTGCCAAAATCTGGCCAAGCAATTTGCGGGCCGAACATGCCGACAGAAACCTCGTTTTCTCCTCGCGGCAGACGCTCTGCGCCTAAGCTCTTAATCAACCCACGGTTTCTTGACCGCGGCGCATTGTCGCAGTAACTTTCTCGTAAAAGGGCGACTGAAATTATCGCCGCGTCTGTACGGGCGCGAAAGGGAGTTTATTGGCATGAAAATTCTTTTCCTAACCACAGCGCATAACAGCCTCAGCCAGCGCTTGCTCATTGAACTCACCCAGCGGAGCCACGAGGTCCGAGTCTGCGTCGTCGCCAGCGAGCAGGAAATGACGCGAGCGGTTTCGCAAGATGCGCCAGACCTCATCGTCGCGCCGATGCTCAAGATCGCGATCCCGAACGACGTGGCGGGGCAGTTCCTCTGCCTTATCGTGCATCCAGGCATCAAGGGAGACCGCGGCCCTTCCTCGCTTGACTGGGCGATCGCCGACGCCGAGCAGAGCTGGGGCGCGTCGATCCTGGGAGCGGCGCAGGATTTCGACGCGGGGCCGATCTGGGCGTCGCATGAGTTTCCGCTCGACGACGACCCACCGGCCAAGAGCAGCCTCTATCGCGGCCCGGTGACCGAGGCCGCCGTGCGCGGCGTCCTCGAAGCGATCGCGCGCCTGGAGAGCGGCGAATTCCAATCTGGCGCGTGGCGGCCCGAGATGCTGGCCGAAGCCTCATCCCATGCGCGGGGACGCTTGCGGCCGCCGATGAAGCAGGCCGACCGCGCTGTCGACTGGGCGCGTGACGACGCAGCGACGATCGTGAGAAAGATTCGCGCCGCCGACAGCGCTCCCGGCGTCCTCGGTTCATTGCTCGGCGTGAGCTGCTTTCTCTATGGCGCGCATCATGAAGACCGGATCAAGGGGCCGCCCGGTCAAGTCCTGGCGCACCGCGACGGCGCCATCTGCGTCGGCGCGCGCGACGGCGCGGTGTGGATCTCGCATCTGAAAGCCAAAGACGATTCAGGCGCCAATTTGCAGGCCTGCCAGCTCGCCAAATCGGGAGGCTCGTGCGAGCTCTGCGGCGCGGAATTTTGCGCCGTCGCCGGCGTAAAGCTGCCGGCCGCAGCGGTCCTCGGCCCCCTGCTTCGCGGCGTTCCCCAATCGCCCTTGCCAATCGACGCGCCGGACGACCATCGCACCTATCGGGAAATCGTCTATCAAGAGGAACAGCAAGTCGGCTATCTCGCCTTCGACTTCTACAACGGCGCGATGAGCACGGATCAATGTCGCCGTCTGCGCGACGCCTTCCTCTATGCTCGCACGCGTCCCACTCGCGTGATCGTGCTGCTCGGCGGTCGGGACTTCTGGTCCAACGGGATTCATCTCAACGTCATCGAGGCGAGCGCCGAACCGGCCGAAGAGTCGTGGCGCAACATCAACGCGATCGACGATCTGGTCTTTGAGATCGTCAACACCCTGTCGCACCTGGTCATCGCAGGGCTTCGCGGCAACGCCGGCGCGGGCGGCGCGATCCTCGCGCTTGCGGCCGACCAGGCCTATGCGCGGTCCGGCGTCGTCATCAATCCGCATTATCGGAGCATGGGCGGACTCTATGGCTCAGAATATTGGACCTATCTGCTGCCGCGCCGAGTCGGCGAGCTCGAAGCGATCGAGCTGACGCAGGCCTGCCGGCCGATCGGGGCGGGCGCGGCGCGCGAGATTGGCCTTCTCGACGACGCTTTCGGAGATGACGCCGCGGCGTTCGAAGCCGAGTTGCGTCGACGCGCGTCGCAACTCGCTCACGATCCCGAATTGCGCGGGATGCTGCGACAAAAGCAGGAACGCCGTCTCGAAGACGAGGCGATAAAACCCCTCGCAAGCTATCGCGCGGAGGAGCTGGCGCAGATGCGCATCAATTTCTTCGGGGCGGACCCCGCTTATCACGAGGCCCGGCGGCGATTCGTCTTCAAGGGAAAGCCGCCGCCGCGCGAAAACCGGACCGTCGATGCGCAATCGCGCGCCGACGCGCCGGTTGCAAAGGCGGAACGCGCCGCGCTCCGGCCAAGGCTTCACGTCTTAGCCGTCGAGCGGCTCGCGTCGCCCAAAGGGCCCGGCGGGCAACGTCCGAGTTCGCCGGGCTGGCGAACGCGATTGCTGGGATTGTTCCGGAGCGGCGCAGAGAACCGCCGATCCGAGCGCCCCTGGTAGATCCATCCCTGGCAGATTTGGACGACGGAAGCGGAGCGGGCGTGCGCCCCTCCGCCTCGGCCGCCTGCACGCGGCGACCGCCCGCGGTCGCCGTCTCTTCCTGAAGGTCAGCTCGTCGACAGATTGTTGGCGATGTCGAAGAATGTCAGCTTCAGGCGGCTCCCGACGAGGGCGAAAGCCGCGATGGCGATGATGGAGATGAGCGAGGCGATCAACCCGTATTCGACCGCCGTCGCGCCGCTTTCGTCGTGAATGAACTTGTTCATGTCAGCATCCCCCTGTTCGAGCCGCCGCGTCGGGCGTCCTCTCGCATGATCCTCGACCGCAAATTTGAATCAATTCTTGCTCGGTTCTCATAGTGCCGGCCCCTATCTCGGCGCGTCGGACAATCCGTTAGGTCTAGGTTAAAGTTGTCTTCCCTCGGTCGAATATCGACGCGCCTCGAAGATGCCGGCGAGCGAGGATCGTCAGCGCGACATGAAGCGCCGATCCCTGATTCGCCTGATTCGCCTGATTCGCGCGCCGTTTCGCCGCCGCCGCACGTCGCTTCCCGACGCTCTGGGCCGGCGTCGCGCAAGACCCACGGCCGCCGTCGATCTGCCGCGAGCGATCGCTGGGAGACGAAAAAAGCTTTATCTGCCAATAAGTTGCGAGGAAAGGCTCACGGGCGCCCGTGCGTAGCCAGGCGCGCGTCTCGGGCAAGTCGGCGCCGCCGGACGGCGGGCGAATATGGGTCTTGTTGCAATATGAACCTTTTGGATCTACCCGTTTGATCGAACAAGGAGCGGCTCCCATGCTCAATTTGAACTACTCCCGTAGTAGATTTGCGTTGGCTGCGTTGGTTTCAGGCTTTGTCTCGTTGACGCTCGCGCCCACGGCGGCGGACGAGGTGTGTAAATCCAGGGCCGAGCGCTGCGGCAAGGAATGGGCGTTCTGCGACAACCCCGCGTTCCTCGCCCCCCTGCTCGGCGACGAATGCAGCTCGGTCCAGCCGAACTGCCCGAGACCGGCGAATTGTCCGGTTCCCGAGAAGAGCAACTGCGGCGAGTTCTGGACCGAGTGGAGCGACCTGCTGTCGCCCGTCGGCGCGCCCTGCCCCGCGGGCTGCACGCCGACGGAGAACACCGGCCGCGAGACGCGCACAGTGAGCGAGTTCTTCAAGGAGCAGTACCGCGAGAAGTGGGCCTGCACCGGCACGCCGTCGAAGCGGGCGAAGACGGTGTCGAAGTAGTCGGGCGCCCCCTGCTACGAGCTAGCTCAAACGCAGCGCTCGCGAGCGCCGCGCCACTATTCTTTTGACAGTGCTGCGCATCAATATGTCAGCAGCGCATCGCGGCAGGCGCAGCGCCGTTGCTCAGACGGCGTAGGCGTCGCGACTCCGGGGCGAGCGCGCTTTCTCCCCCTGGTCGCGGCAGAATCCGATCACCCCACGGTCTCTTCCTGTTCCGCCACGGTCATAGCGTTGCCGTGCCAGACGAAGTCGTCATAAAGGCAGGCGTCGAGGAACATGACCGGCAGCATCGCGTCGCGCGCGAGCATCGCGAAAGGCAGGCGCCAGTCGAGGGCCCAGCCGCAGATGCGGGCGAGCGCGAGTTCGGAGCCATAGAGCGAGGCGAGGATCGCCGCGGCCGTCAGCGCCGCCGGGCCGTCGAGCTGCAGCGCCGCGTAAGAGCCGAGAACGACTGGGAACAGGCTGCCATTCATGAACTCGGGCGCGTAATAGGCCGGGAAGGTCACGCGCCGCAGTCGCGCCCAGCGCACATGGCGCGAATAGACCTCGCGCGCCGTGCGCGGCCCGAGCGGCTGCTCGAAAGGCATGTCGACGAGCCGCACCTTCAGGTGTTGCGCGCGGACGATCTTGGTCGAGGCGGCGTCCTCGGCGATGTCGGAGGCCAGCGCGCGAATGCCGCCGGCGCGGTCCAGCACCTCGCGCCGCCACATCATGTTCTTGCCCTGCGCGAAGCCAATGCCGATCGCCTCCGCCCCATACTGCCAGCGGGCCTGGAAGGTGTTTAGGATCGCGCATTCGACCATCGCCCAGAAGCCGGCCGCCCGCGAGCCGATCGGCATCGACACGGTCATGGCCGTGTCGTCGCGGAAGGCCGCGAGCATGGTCAGGATATAGTCCCTCGGCGTCAGCGCGTTGGAATCCGCAAGCGCGACATAGCGGTGACGCGCCGCGTCCCAGCCCTTCACGCAATTGTTGAGCTTGGGATTCTGGCTGACGTAGTCGTCGCCGACGAGCAGCCGCGCCTCAATCTCCGGATATTCCGCCATGAGCCGCTGCGTCAGCGGAATGATCGGGTCGTGCGGCGACTGCACGCAAAAGATCAGCTCGTAATTCGGATAGTCGAGCTCGAAGGCGGCGCGCAGCGTCTCCTCGCTGAACGCCTCGACGCCGCGCAGCGGACGCACGATCGACACGGCCGGCGCCGCCGCCGGGGCGGAGAGGTTGCGCGATCGCGCCTTGCATTTTCTCGCGGTGACGATGATTGCAGAAAAATTCAAGACCAGGAGCGCAGCACACCAGATCGCGCAGGCGTAAGCGACGATTTCCATTTCTTTTTCGTCCGTTCAGGCTTGGCGGCGCTCGGCGGCGGGCTCTGCTTGACGCGCGGCGGCGGGGCGAACGACGGCCGGCCGCGGCTTGCGGCGCAGACCGGGACGCGGCATGCTCAATATGCCCCCCGACGCCTGTCCGCCATCCAGACAATAAAGCGGGGCCGAAGACGGCGGCGCGGACCGGGAAGCGTGCGACAACCTCTGGTGAAGCCCCATCATGACCTCTCCGATCGTCCGTTTCGCGCCGTCGCCGACGGGGCGCATCCACATCGGCAACGCGCGCCCGGCGCTGTTCAACTACCTGTTCGCGTTGGTCCACAATGGAAGATTCGTGCTGCGTTTCGATGACACCGATTCCGCCCGGTGCGCCGCGGCTTTCGCCGAGGCCATCGAACTCGATCTCGCCTGGCTCGGGATCGTTCCCGACCTCACGCTGCGCCAGTCCGAGCGCGGCGCGCTGCATGCTGCGGCGGCCGATCGGCTGCGCGGCGCGGGCCGCCTCTACCCCTGCTACGAGACGCCTGAAGAGCTGGAGCGACGGCGAAAGCTGCAGCAGGCGCGCGGATTGCCGCCGATCTACGACCGCGCCGCTTTGAAACTCTCGGACGCCGACCGCGCCCTCCTCGAGACGCAGGGGCGGCGCCCACACTGGCGCTTCCGGCTCGAGCCGCGCGTCGTCGAGTGGACGGATCTCATCCGCGGACCGGCGCATATCGACTGTGCGTCGCTCTCCGACCCGGTGCTGATCCGCGAAGACGGGGCCTATCTCTACACGCTGCCTTCGGTCGCGGATGACATCGACCTTGCGATCACGCACATCATCCGCGGCGAGGACCACGTAGCCAACACCGGCGTTCAGATCCAGCTCTTCGAAGCGCTCGGCGCCGAGCCGCCGAAATTCGCGCACCACAATCTGCTCGTCTCCGCCGAGGGCGAGGGCCTGTCGAAGCGCCTGGGCGCGCTCTCCATCGCGGCGTTGCGCGAGGAGGGCTACGAGCCCATGGCCGTCGCCGCGCTCGCGACGCTGACGGGCTCCTCGGACGCGGTGCAGCCGGTGCGCTCGCTCTCCGAGCTCGCGGGCAAGTTCGATCTCGCCCATGTATCGCGCAACCCCGCGCGCTTCGACCCTTTAGACCTTGGGCCGCTGACGCATCGCACGCTGGCGCTGCTCGACTATGAGGACGTGCGCGACCGGCTCGCGGCGCATGACATCGTGGGATTCAAGGCGGAGCCGTTCTGGGCGGCGGTTCGCGCCAACATCAAGCGCTTCGACGCGGTGACCGGCTGGTGGCGCGTCGTCGCAGGCGAGATCGCCCCGCTGCGCGAGGACGAGGCGTTCCTCGCGCAAGCGCGCGACGCGCTGCCGCCCGAGCCCTGGGACGAGACGACCTGGAGCGCCTGGACCGGTCGCCTCAAGACCGAGACCGGGCGGACGGGCCGGGCGCTTTTCCACCCCTTGAGGCTCGCGCTGACCGGCGCCGAGACGGGCCCCGAGCTCGCGCAATTGCTGCCGCTCATCGGCCATGCGCGGGCGGCCGCGCGGCTCGCAGGCGGTTGAGTCTCGGACCGGCGGCAGAGTCTAAGGGCGCCCAATCTCGCAGAAGCGTCGCGCAAAACATCTTCAGAAGCTATCGACACGCGCGCTTTCGCTCGGTTGGCGCGGCGCCGAAGCCGAGTTGAAACTGTCAAACGCATTGCATAGGCAGACGCGTGCAACACCCGCTTCAGAAAGGTCCTCGCGTGCGCCCTCCCTTCCTGGCCCTGGTCCTATTGTCGCTTCTCGCCAGCATCGCCGGATCGGCGGCGTCCGCCAGGGATTTCTATCACTGGACGCAATTCACCGCCGATGGCTTGGAAGCCCGCGCCGTCGTCGAGGACGGGACTTGTCCGGAGGCGACGATCGACGGGCGCCCGGCGAAGATGACGGTCCGCGCCGGCGCAACCAGCGGATTTCCCGTGACCGTCTGCCGTCTTGGCATACCTGCGGGCGCCAAGACGGCGACGATCAAGGGCCGGCCGGCGCCGCTGCCGCCTGCGCGCGTCGACAGGATCCTGATCCTCGGCGATACAGGCTGCCGCATCAACATTCTCAAGGCCCAGGCTTGCAACGACCTCGCGCGCTGGCCGTTTCGCCTTGTCGCCGATCTCGCCGCCGAGCGCGCCCCCGATCTCGTTGTCCATCTCGGCGACCTCATCTATCGCGAGCGCCCCTGCCCAGACCCCGCGCAGGGCTGCGCGGGCTCGCCCTCCGGCGACGATTTCGAGACCTGGAAGGCCGACTGGTTCGATCCCGCCCGCGCGCTGCTCGAAGCGGCGCCCATCGTCTTCGTGCGCGGCAATCACGAGGACTGCGCGCGCAATGGCGCGGGTTGGACGCGCTTCGCCAGCGCCTTCGCCTTTTCCGAGGCCTGCACGGCGCAGGAGCCGCCCTTCACCCTCGACCTCGGCGGGCTGGCGCTCGCAGTGCTCGACGTCACGCGCGCCGAGGACCGCGTCGTCGACCCGGCCCTCGCCTCGCTGTTTGAGGAGCAGTTCAAAGCGCTCTCGGGCCGCGGCGCCCCGCTGTGGATCGCGATGCATAAGCCCATCTATGGCGCGCTGCGGATCAAGGATGGAATCGTCGAAGGCGACAACAAGACCCTCGTCGCGGCCGCGCGCGACGGGCTTCCATCAGGGGTAGAGGCCATGCTCTCTGGCCATCTCCATCTCTTCGAGGCGCTGAGCTACAAGCAGGATTTTCCGGCGCAGATCGTCGCGGGGATTGGCGGCACGCTGCCGGACCCCATTGCGCCGCAGAGGCTCGACGGCCTCGCGATCGCGGACAAGACCATCGCGACCGGGGTCAGCGTCTCGGGCAAGTTCGGCTTCGCGACGCTCGAGCGCAGCGAGGGCGGGTGGCTGCTGCAGGACTTCGACACGCATGGCGCATTGCTCGCGCGCTGCACGCTTGCCGGACGCACGCTCGCCTGCAATTGAGCGAAGCGGCCATCTCGCCGCCCAAACCAAGCATCCGTAATTGCCGCCGCAGTTCGTCACCCCGCTCATCGTCGCGACCGCGCTCTTCATGGAGACGCTCGACGGAACCGTGCTCGCCACGGCGCTGCCGGCCATGGCCGCCGACCTCCACGAAGACCCCGTGGCCCTCAAGCTCGCGCTAACCTCCTATCTGCTGGCGCTCGCCGTGTTCATTCCCTTGAGCGGCTGGGCCGCCGACAAGTTCGGGGCGCGCCGCGTGTTTCGCGCGGCGATGACTGTCTTCACCTTGGGATCGATCTGCTGCGGACTGTCGTCCTCGCTCGCGGGCGTCGTGCTGTCCCGCGTGGTGCAGGGCATGGGCGGGGCGATGATGACGCCGGTCGGACGGCTCGTGATTCTGCGGTCGGCGCCGCGCGCCGAGCTCGTGCGGGCGCTCGCCTGGCTGACGATTCCGGCGCTCGTCGGTCCAATGATGGGCCCGCCGCTCGGCGGCTTCATCGCCACCTATTTCCACTGGCGCTACATCTTCTGGATCAACGCGCCGATCGGCGCGCTCGGCGTCCTCCTCGCGGAACGCTTCATCCCCGATCTCAGCGAGCCGGATCCCGGCCCGCTTGATTCGCTCGGCGCGGCGCTCTCGGGTGGAGGCCTCGCTTGTCTCGTCTTTGGTTTCAGCATCGTGGGACGCGGCTTCCTGCCCACGCCGGCCGTCGCGGCGCTCATCGCCGCCGGCGCCCTCGCGCTGCTCGCCTATGTTCGCCACGCGCGGCGAACGGAAGCGCCGATTCTCGACCTGTCGCTCTTGCAGGTCCCGACCTATCGCGCCGCGGTCTGCGGCGGCTTGCTGTTTCGCATCGGCGTCGGCGCCACGCCCTTCCTGTTGCCCCTGCTGCTGCAGGCTGGATTTCACCTCTCCGCCTTTCAGTCCGGCTCCTTGACCTTCGTCGCTGCGGCGGGCGCGATGGCGATGAAGACCGCGGCGCAGCCGATCCTGAAGCTCTTCAGCTTCCGTCGCGTGCTCCTCGTCAATGCGGCGATCGCCTCGACCTTTCTGATCGTGAACGCCTGGTTCACGCCGGCGACTCCGCACTGGATCGTCATGGGCGTGCTGCTCGCCGGCGGCTTTTTCCGTTCGCTGGAGTTCACGGCGCTGAACGCGCTGGCCTTCGCCGACATCGAGTCGCGCGACATGAGCCGGGCCGCGAGCTTCTCCGCTGTGGCGCAGCAGCTCTCGGCCTCGCTCGGCGTCGCAATCGCCGCCGCCGCGCTCGAGGTTTCTCGCGCTCAGCGCGGGGGCGGCGTTCTGCTGACGGAAGACTTCGCGCCGGCCTTCTTTCTCATTGCGGGCGTGTCTACGCTCTCGATCGCCTTCTTCTGGCCGCTCGCGCCAACCGCAGGCGATGAGCTCGCGGGGCGGTCACATCCCGCCCCAACGCGAATCGACACTCTCTCTTGAGGCGCGCTTCGCGCTTTGCTCTTGCGGTCAGGCCGCTATGTGCGCGCGTTCGCGCACGAGCCGCGCGACTCCCGCGAAGTCGAGCTTGCCGGAGCCGAGCACCGGCAGTTTGTCAACGACCAGCACTTCCGCCGGGAGCATGAGCTCCGCCGCGCCCTTGGATTTGGCGAAGCCCGCGAAGTCTGCGCGCGTCGCCGACTTCTGCTGCGTCGCGAGCACGATGCGTTCGCCCTTGCGCGGATCCGGCTCGGTCGCCGCCGCCGACGGCGCGTCGGGCCACAGCTGCGCCGCGAGCGCCTCGATCGCCGCGAGCGAAACCATCTCGCCGCCGATCTTGGCGAAGCGCTTGGCGCGGCCGATGATGGTGAGGAAGCCTGCGGCATCGATCGATACGATATCGCCCGTGTCGTACCAGCCATCCTGCGGTGGCTCCAGCACGCCAGGCGCCGTTTCG
>DATHCI010000189.1:0-5162 GCA_035319645.1 Methylocystis sp.
GTGTTATTTCTGTGGCATTTGTGCCAAGTGCTGAAATCTCAATGGGACGCCGGCTCGCGTCCGACTCGCACGGAAAACCCGGCCCACGGCCGGGCTTTCCTTTTCTCGACGCCGTTGGCTCGCGGCGGCGGAAAGCGCTAAATCGCGTGGGCGACGATGACGCTCGTCGTCGCCGGCAACAGCGTCTCCAACAGCCTTGGCCGTGCGAAGCCGGCGGTCTGCAGCAATTCCGAAATCTGCGCGAATGTGCGCGGCTCGCCGCGGCCCATCGCCAGCGTGTAGAAGCCGTAATAGGCGGCGAGCGGCTCGAAGCCCTTCGTCCCCGCGATCGCCTCGATGACCAGCAAGGTCCCGCCCACGGACAACGCCGCCCGCACGTTGCGCAGCAGCTTCAGAGCGCTCTCATCGTCATGATCGTGCACGATGCGCACGAGCGAGATCACATCAGCGCCCCGCGGGAGCGGATCGCGCAGGAAGTCGCCCTCAAAGACCTGCGCTCGCGCCGAAAGCCCTGCCGCGCCGAGCTGCGACCGGGCGCGCTCGGCGACTGCGGGGAGATCGAAGAGCATCAGCTCCAGCCCCGGCGCCTGCTTTGCAACCTCGATCAGGAACGCTCCCTCGCCGCCGCCCACGTCCAGCAGGCGCCGGTGCTTGCACATATCGTAGACGCCGAGCGCTTCCTGCGCCCAGAGCGGCTGCGACGCGCCCATCAGCGCGCTGTATGGCGCGACGTCTTCGGCCTTCAGATCCTTCGGACGATCGGATGCGGAATAAGGCCAGTAGCGCGAGAGTGCGGTCTCGGCTTCGCCGCGCAGAAGCGCGATCGGATCGGCCAGATCGGCGTAAAACAGCGGTTGGTGGGCGATGAGCGCGCGCGCCGCGGCGCTACCGAGAAGCGCTGCGCCAAGCAGACCGAGGCCGTAGGACTGCGCGCCTCGCCGCTCGACGAGCGACAGGGATTCCGCCGCCCCGAGCAGCCGACGCGTCGCGTCGGGAGCGAACGACAGGCGGGCCGACAACTCCTCCACGCCGAGCGGTCCGTCGCGCAGCGCCTCGAAAAGTTGCAGCTTGACGCAGGCGAAGAGCGCCTGCGAATAGACGAAGCCCGCACAGAGGTCCAACATCGCCCGCGCCTGCCGCCGCGCGATGGGGCGCAGGAAAGGATTTTTCAGCGCGAAGCGCTGGAAGCCAGGATCCGCCACGACCCTGTCGCGCCATCTCCGCAACCGCTCGCGTAATGCCGACATTTCGCGCTCCTCCTTCAATGGCGCCGTCGTTGCTTTCACGTTCCGAACGGAAAATCCAGAAGGAGACGCTCGCATGCAAAGACTGGCGCCGATCTTCGCCGCCGTGCTGCTGGGGCTGGTCGCGACACAGAGCCCTGCGCAGACGCACGCCCAGATGGACCACGAGCTTATGGTTATGGCGCCGGACACGCGCCGGGAGCTCGATTTTCCCCCGATGGCGCGCGCGCACATGCTTGGCAACATGCGCAGCCATTTCATCGCGCTGCAGGAGATTTTGGCGGCGCTCGCCGCGGGCGACGGCGCCCGGGCCGGCAAAGTCGCCCGCGATCGATTAGGCGCGTCCTCTCCTAACGCCGCCGCCTGCGTGAAGCCGAAAAGCGATGGCGGCATGAGCCATGCGGATATGGGGGCGATGATGGCGCATTTCATGCCCGACGAGATGCGCGCCCTGGGCCTGACCATGCATGAATCCGCCGACGCTTTCGCGGATGTGGCGGAGAAGCTTGCGCCGGCCGGGGACTTGAGGCCGGCAGTGGCGGCATTGGCGCAAGTGACGCAGAACTGCGCCGCCTGCCATGCGGCGTATAAGTTGCGCTAGCGCTTCGTGTGACAGCCGGGAGCTTTGAAAGAGGCAGGCTTTGGTTTATGCTCCCATGATGACCGCTCGACTTGTCGCGATGCTGCGCGTAGCGGCGGCCTGCGCCGCGCTCATGTTCGCCGTCGCTCCACAAGCGGCGCGCGCGGAGGATCCCTTTTCCGCCTTCTTCCACGGAATCTTTGGCGGCGGCCCCCGCCACAGCGTCGAGCGGCTCTGGGCGCCGCCCCCGCGCGAGCGGCGCGAATACTCCTACCCCGCGCGCCGCTACATTCCGCACAGCGCGTCGCGCGCGCAGCCGATCTCGCGCGCCGCGGCGGCGCATGTCGCGCGCGCGCGTCAAGGTCCGGCGTCTGGCGAGTCCGCCCAGAAAGACGCGCGCGAAAAGCCCCCGGGGACCGAAACTTTCTACGTCGCGGTGATCGGCGACACGCTGGCCGAGCTCCTGGCGACGGGCCTCGAGGACGCGTTGGAGGCGACGCCGCAGATTGGCGTGCGCTCGCGCGGCAAGGGGAGCTCCGGCCTCGTGCGCGACGATTATTACGACTGGGCGAAGGCGGCCCGGGCCGTCGCGGACGAGCAGCCGAAACCGGACGTCGCGGTCATGATGCTCGGCGGCAACGACCGTCAGCCCATCACGCAGGGCAGCGAAACTTTCGAACCGCTCTCGCCGCGCTGGCGCGAAATCTATGCGGGGCGCGTCGCGGCCGTCATCGCCGCCTTCAAGAACGCCAACACGCCCGTGATTCTCGTCGGGCTGCCGGTCATGAAGGGCGAACGTTTCTCCGCCGACATGGCGCAGATCAATGAGATCGACCAGGCCGCCGCCGCCCGGGCGGGCGCGGTCTTCGTCGACATTTGGGACAAGTTCGCGGACGAGCGCGGCCAATACAGCGCCTTCGGCCCCAATGTGAACGGCGAGATCGTGCGGCTGCGCTCGGCCGACGGCGTGAATTTCACCGAGGCCGGCGCGCGCCTCCTCGCGCATTTCGTCGAGCCGGAGATCCGACGCGTTTACGAGGCGCGCGAGCCTGCCGAGCCTCCATCGGCGAGCGCCGCCGCGCCGGCAGCTGTTGAAGCGCCGGTGGCTCCGCCAGCGGCCGCGACTTTCGTCCCGCCAGGGGTGGAGCCGCCGCGCGAGGCGCCGGCGCTCGCCAAGAACCGGCCCGCGATCGGCCGCATCCAGCAGCTGACCAACCCGTCCTCGGCCGCAGACGCCGAGCTCGCCGGCAAAAGTCCTGCGGCGCGCGACGACGGCTCGCTGGAGCGCGCGCTGGCGAAGCACGTCTTCGTCGAAGGCGGCGAGCCGCCGGCGCGCCGCGGCCGCGCCGACGATTTCGCCTATCCGGCAGATCCGAAGGGCTCCGCCGCGCCGTGAGCGCGCCAATTTTTTTTGGAACCAAAGCGTCGCCGAACGCATTTAGCCCGCACGAGGGCGCCGGTTGAACTGGCGCCGGGTTCGCGGAGGCGGGCATGTCCAGAGTGCGTATCATTTTGCTTGCATTCGCCGGTGTTGTGGCCGCAAGCGCGCCATCGAAGGCCGACGAGCGCTCCTTTCTCGCCCTTTTTTTCGGCGCTCCTGCGGCGCGGCAGCCTGTCGACGTCGGGGGCGCGCAGGCTTACGCCGCTCCGGAGCAAGATCAAAGGCTCGGGCGGGCCTATCCTTCGACGACACGCGAACTCGTCGCCGATCCGACCCGCGCCCGCCCCGGCACGATCACCATCGCCACGGACGAGCGCGCGCTCTACCTCTCCCTGCCGAATGGTCAGGCGTGGCGCTATCGCGTCGGCGTCGGGCGCGAAGGTTTCGAGTGGCGGGGCGTGCGGCGCATCGGTCGCATGCAGGAATGGCCGTCCTGGACGCCGCCCGCCGAGATGCTGAAGCGCCGTCCGGACCTGCCCCGCCACATGGCGGGCGGCGAGGACAACCCGCTCGGCGCGCGCGCCATCTATCTCTACGCCGGCGAACGCGACTCGGGCTTCCGCATCCACGGCTCGAACGAGCCATGGACGATCGGCGAGGCCGTGTCCTCGGGCTGCATCCGCATGCTCAACGCCGATGTCGAGGATCTCTATCGACGGGTGCGGGTGGGGACGACGGTGGTGGTGTTGTGAGGGACGCTTCTTGAAATTGGGCGTTGAAGGGGCCGGAAGCAGAAAAACCGTCGCACTTTTCGGATGAAGGCGCGAGCGTCGTCGTTCCCCGGCCGTTTTCCGCGTACACCAGATTGAACTGATCGAATGGCACGGTCGCGCCAGGCGTGATCGAGTCAAAGGACCCGATGTTCCGCAGCAACTGGATATGTTGCAGCATACCCCCCCCCCTTGAACGACTTAACCTGACTTCCGAGCCCTGCGCTTGCGTCGCCCAAGGCTTGCCAATTATGCCAAGGCGTTGCAGATTTGGGCTGCTCGGCTAGGCGGAGGTCACGGTCTTGCAACAGCTCACATGCTATCAGATTCATGCGCTGGCGCCGCAGATCGCCCCGGGTCGCGCCAGCCGCGCCTGGATGGACGCCACCCCGGAGCGCTTCGCTTACCGCTGCCTGCCGCTCAGCATCGCCAATTCGATGGGGTGGGAGGTGCTGTCGCCATGTCGAATCACGGCCGAGTGGAACGGCGGGGTGGAGTTAAACGATCTCAAGGTCGAGATCGAGGACGACGCATGGCGGCAGCGCCAAGCCGCAGCCTCACATTTCGGTAGCGGGATCCTGACCTTCCACCTCGGCTATCTTTTTCGCACCGAGCCCGGCGTGGGCCTGTGGGCCCGCGGGACGCCCAACGCGCCGAAGGACGGGATTGCGCCTCTCGAGGGAATCATCGAGACCGATTGGCTGCCGTTTACATTCACAATGAACTGGAAGTTGACGCGGCCTGGGGTTATCGCCTTTGACAAGGATGAGCCGTTCTGCTTCCTCACGCCCATACGTTATAGAGCCCTCGAAGAGATCATACCGGAGGTCGTAGCGATCGAGGAAAACCCTGCATTGCAGGCCGATTACGAAGCGTGGTCATCGCAGCGTCTTGATTTTAATCGCCGCCTAACCGCCAGGGAGCCGGATGTTGTCGGGCAAGGTTGGCAGAAATGGTATACGCAAGCCAAGACGCCAGACGGCGAAAGTCGCAACTCTGCGCACCTAACGAAGCTGTCGCTCGCGGCGCCGCGGCGTAAGCACATGGTGTCTCAAACGCCTTAATTCGCCTTGCGAGACGCCATGCGCTTCTGTTAAGGTTCCTGGTCACTGTAGTTCCTCGTCACTATAACTGGAGGAATCAATGCTCACGCTTGGCCCGCCTCCGCCGCCGCCGCCGCCGCCTCC
>DATHCI010000190.1:0-19848 GCA_035319645.1 Methylocystis sp.
CGCGTCTGAGTCGCGCTTGGGGTGATCGAGAGATCGCCGCGCCGATGCGCAGATTTGGCGGCGTTCTGTGCTCGGTCGGAGGTCGCGACGGCGCGCTGAGGGGCTATTTTCATGAGCTCCGCGAGGTGGGCGCGCGCCCGATTCAGCCGGCTCTTCACAGTCCCCATAGGAAGACCGAGCGCCTCGCAGGTCTCCTCGTAGCTCAGTTCGCCGACGCAGATCATTGAAATGACATCGCGCTGATCGGGCGGCAGCTGGTCTATCGCCGCCTGGACCTCGTGCAGCTCAATCGTGGGCATCTGATCGCCGTCAACCGCCATCTGCTCCGAATACTTGCCGTCTTCGTCGGCGACTTCCCTCCGACGTCGCTGATGCTGGGTGAAGTAGGTGTTTCTGAGAATGGTGATCAGCCAGGCGCGCAGATTTGTTCCTTCCTGAAAGGAAGCAGCGTTCGTCCATGCTTTTACGAGCGTCTCCTGAACCAGATCGTCGGCGGCGGCGCCGCCGCCGCTGAGGGAAAGGGCATATGCGCGCAGACGCGGAAGCTCTTTGACCAGAAGCTCCCCGAAACCGGGCCTGTTCATTGGCCGCGTTCCTTCGCTTCTAGCTCGGCGAGCAAGGACAGAAAAATGTCGGGGATTGGTTGATTGACCAATTCATTGCTATATTTCGCCAGCACACGCCCGAGTTGAGCTTGGGTCGCGTCATCGAGCTCTGGCGCGCCGTCGTCCGAGAACTCGGTCGGCGGATCGCCGGGCGGCTTTCCTGATTGACCGGAGGAAATCCCCGACATCGATGTCGCCTCCCGTTGAGCCTCTCCTCTTGCGCCAATCTGACGCCTGCACACATATTGTGTCGTTAGCTCCGCAAGGCAAACTGGCGTCGGGTCGACCATTAAGAGGGATGAGCTAGATGACGCTGTCGCAAGAAATCGCTCCCTATCTCCCCTACCTGCGCAGATACGCGCGCGCTCTGACCGGATCGCAGAAGAGCGGAGACGCTTATGTGGTCGAGACGCTCGAAGCGATCGTCGAGGATCCGGCTTCTTTTCCTAGGCAATATGGCGCGCGCGTCGGTCTATTTCGAGTGTTCTCGACTCTGTGGTCAGCTATTTCGGCGAGGACTTCCGCCGCGCAGCCGCAGCCGCAGGAGCACGCCGGCGCGCCCTTTTCGGTGATGGGCAATCTCGCCCGACTAACCCCGCGTTCAAGACAGGCGTTTTTGCTCAAAGCAGTGGAGGGCTTTGCGCCGTCGGACGTCGCCGCCATTCTCAACGTCGATCTCCAGGCCGTCACAGGCTTCATTTCGCAGGCTGGACGAGAGATCGCCGAATGCGTCGCCACGGATGTTCTGATCATCGAGGATGAGGCCGTGATCGCAGCGGAGCTTTCAGTGATCGCCCGCGAGCTTGGGCATACGATCATCGGCGTCGCGCGTACTCGTGAGGAGGCAACGAAGCTTCTCGCGCAACGCATGCCGCGCCTGGTCTTGGCCGACATCCATCTAGCTGACGGAAGCTCGGGGATCGACGCGGTGAACGACATCCTGCGCGTCGCGGACACGCCCGTCATCTTCATCACCGCCTATCCGGAAAGATTGCTGACGGGCCAACGCCCCGAGCCGACCTTCCTGATCGCCAAGCCCTATGACGTCGAGGCGGTGAAGGCGACGATATGCCAGAGCCTGTTCTTCGATCAAA
This sequence comes from Methylocystis sp., assembly GCA_035319645.1. Lineage (GTDB taxonomy): Bacteria > Pseudomonadota > Alphaproteobacteria > Rhizobiales > Beijerinckiaceae > Methylocystis. Next base: position 1,700 of record DATHCI010000190.1, read on the forward strand.
AGGCCTCCAACCCCCTCAGCGACGCAAGTGCGCGCACGGACGACGCGGGTGGTCAGGAATGAACCTCTGGCGGGGTCGGCCGGAGCTTCACGCAAAACGGCGTTGGCCCGGACTTTGGCGACGCCGGCGAGGACTGAGCTCGTCTGATTCGCCCCGACGAGAGGGGCGAGCGCCGGCGCAGCCGGCTGGTGACAAGACCGCCGCCGCGAAGCGGGAAGGCCGGGCGCGGCGCCTCCGCAACGCTCAGGCAGGCGCTTCGCCTCATTTCGTTCGCGGCGTCTGCGGTGCGCGGCAAAAGATTTTGCGAAGGGAACAACAGTAGGCTTGCTCAGTTAGCTTTCTCGAGTGAACGCCGAAGGAGGCGACCATGACAAAGATTCTGTTCCAGCTCCTTGTTATCTCGGGCTCGGCTTATATCGCCGCACTCCGGGGTCTGTGCGAATACGAATATCTGAAACTGCGCGTGGCGCGCATTCCGGCTTACGTCCCGGCAGAGAACGAAGCAGGGCGCGATGCGCGGGGCTCGAGACGTTAACCGCTCGACACTGCACTCTCCTCCACCCGGCGCTCAACTCCTCGCCGGGCGTCTGTGGCGCGACAAGCTCTCTCGCGCCACTTTTTTGACCAAATGCGCGGCGCGACGGTCAGGGAACATTGCGAAGCGTCGCGCGTTAACTAGTTTGGGCGTGGCGGCGCATTTCCGGGAGCTGAGGCATGGCCACGAAGGCGTCGTTTGAGCAAAATTTTCGGCCGGGGCTGCTTTCGGACGCAGATCCAGAGGCGTTGGCCGCGCCCTGCGGTCTTCCGGAGGCGGCACGCACACAGATCGCTGAAAAAATGAATCAACTTATTGCCGACGCCTATGTGCTCTATGCGAAAACAAAAAATTTTCAGTGGCATGTGAGCGGGCCAAACTTCGGAGAATTCCAAAGGCTTCTTGACGAGCAGAGCAGGCAGATCATCGCGACCGTAGATGCGCTCGCGGAGCGAGTGCGAAAGCTTGGCCATCCGACCGTCACGTCGCTCTCAAGAGCCCTCGAACTCTCAACCATCGAAGAAAACAAACGGGCTTTCAACGCCCCTGGCGAGATGCTCAAGGAATTGATGGAGGACAATATCGCTTGTTCCAAGGCCACGCGCGAACTCCACGAGCTCTGCGATCAGCATGAGGACGCAGCTTCCGCCGCCTTTCTGGAGGAGCACATAGACGCTGCAGAGCAACGGGTTTGGTTTCTGTTCGAGGAGCATTTGTCGGTCCACAAAGGGGGCCATTGAAACCTATCGCGCCAGCGCGTCGCACAACATGCAGGCGCCCCGGAGAAATGGAGAGGTGCAGCGAGATGCCTTCACGCGCGGACGCCACTGGAGGCGCCGATGTCGCGCGATCAGTCGCTCCGGCTTCGCCGCCTCGCTGTCGCTGGTTCGAATTCTGCAAGCTGTCGCTCGGCTATTGGAAAGGCGAAACCAGTCGGGAAGCCTGGACACTGACTTTCATCATGGCGCTTTTCGCCGGCCTGCAACTCTCGGCGCAAATCGGAGCCAACGCATGGGGCCGATTTTTTTTCGACGCCCTCGAGGGACGGAAAATTTCATCTCTGAAAGAATCTGTGATCCTGCTCGCGGCGCTCGCTCTCTTTTCCGGCTTCGCGATCAGCGGGGCCCTGGTGGCGCGCATGCGCATGCAGCTCAGCTGGCGAAAGTGGGTCACCGAGAAGCTCTTCGGATGGTGGCTGGAGGATCAGCGTTACTACCGGCTGGAGATCTCTTCCGAGGAGCAGACGTCGCCGGAATATCGCATCGCCAAGGACGTTCAGTTTGCGGTCGAGCCTCTTGTGGATTTCGCGATCGGCCTCCTCACGGCCGCCGCAACCGCTGCGACTTTCATTGGAATTCTTTGGAGCGTCGGCGGCTCGCTGCAGTTCGCAGCTTTCGGTGCGTCCTATAGCGTCCCGGGCTATCTTGCCCTCAGCTCCGTGGTTTACATGGCCATTGCGACGAGCGCCACGCTGGGGGTTGGACGCTCCATGATCGGCGCGGTCGCGAAGAAGAACGAAACGGACGCCAAGTTTCTTGCTGAGCTCATGCGCATAAAGGAGAACGCCGAGAGCATTGCGCTCATCCGGGGGGACGCGGACGAACACGGATCTCTGCGCGCCAACTTCGCGAATGTCGTGTCTGCGTGCCTTACCCAGATCCGCAGCAACGGGATCGTGGTTACGGTTCAGAGCGCCAATGGCGCTCTGGTGCCGCTGATTCCGCTCGTGCTCGCGTCCCCAAAATACCTTTCCGGCGAGCTCAGCCTCGGCGCGGTCATGCAGGTCGCTTCCGCCTTCATCTCGGTTCAAGTCGCTTTGAACTGGTTCATGGACAATTTCGTTCGGGTCGCTGAATGGATGGCCTCGGCGCAGCGCGTCGACGAATTGGTGGAGTCTCTGCAATCGCTCGATATTGCGGCAATCATGTCCGAAGGCAATTTCATCGAATTCGGCGAAAGCGACGACAACGGCATTCATCTGGAAAGGCTCGGCGTGGCGCATCGCGGCGGCCAGATCGTGATCGCAGCGGCCAATGTCCTGATCGCTGCGGGCGAAAAGGTCCTTGTCAGAGGGGCGAGCGGCACGGGCAAGAGCACGTTGATCAGAGCCCTCGCGGGCTTGTGGCCATGGGGCGCGGGGCGGATCCTGATGCCGAGGAACGCGAGCGTGGCCTTCGTGCCCCAACAGCCGTACATTCCGTTGGGCACGCTGCGCGGCGCCCTCATGTATTCGGTCGGGGCGAATGTCACCGACGACATGATTGAGCGCGCAATGCGCCGGTGCGGCTTGGGATACCTCATTCGCGATCTCGACAAGGACCAGCGCTGGGATCAGGTTCTGTCGGGCGGCGAACGCCAGCGCATAGCCTTCGCTCGCCTGCTGCTTCAGAGCCCGGAGATCATCGTCATGGACGAGGCGACATCGGCTTTGGATGAGGAAAGCCAAATCTCGCTTCTGCGGCTCTTCCACGAGGAACTCAGATACGCCACGGTGATCAGCGTTGGTCACCGCGCCGGCATGGAAGAGTTTCACGACAAGAAGATCCTGCTCGAGCGTCGGCCCGCCGGAGCGCGGCTGACGAGCCGCACGCTCGAGAAGCCCGTATGGCATTTGTTGGGAGAGCAGATGCGCGCGTGACGGGACGTGAATCGCTTTCGCGCCATGCACTGGCGTCGATCTCGGACCTCGCAGCCTGAGGCGGCAGGATATGGAGTCAGCAGTACGCCTTCGACCCAGGCGAAACGTCCCCCCCAACGGTCAGGGTCGCGGCGCCAGTTGCGAACAGAACGAGAATTGTGGTTCATTTCGTGGACCCTGATTTCGGATTCGCCGATGACGTCCGCCGCTCATCTCGACAAGTCGATCACCTTTCGGGGAACCGCCGTCGAGTCCGGCGACGGCGAGGACGTCGTCGTCCCACGCAGCGCAGCCGGAAGCGCGCGCAAGATCATCCACGTCGACATGGACGCGTTTTACGCCTCGGTAGAGCAGCGCGATCGTCCGGAGTTGCGCGGCAAGCCGGTCGCAGTCGGCGGGGCTCGCGAGCGCGGCGTCGTCGCGGCGGCGAGCTATGAGGCGCGCAGATTCGGCGTGCGCTCCGCCATGCCCTCGGTCACCGCCCTGCGGAAATGTCCGGAATTGATCTTTGTGAAGCCGCGCTTCGACGTCTACAGGCAGGTTTCGCTCCAGATCCGGGCGATCTTCGCGGAATACACGCCGATCGTCGAACCGCTCTCGCTCGACGAGGCCTATCTCGACGTGACGGAGAATCTCAAAGGGATCTCCTCGGCGACGCGGATCGCCGAGGAGATTCGCGCCAGGATCCGCGCCGAGACCGCTCTTACGGCGTCAGCCGGCGTCTCCTACAACAAGTTTCTCGCCAAGCTCGCCTCTGACCATCGCAAGCCCGACGGGCTCTTCGTGATCACGCCAAGAATGGGACCGGCATTCGTCGAAACCTTGGAGATCGGGCGCTTCCATGGGATCGGGCCGGCGACGACTGCGAAGATGAACCGGTTTGGCGTCCGCACGGGCCTCGATCTGCGCGCGCTCTCGCTCGAATTCCTCAGCGCGCATTTTGGCAAGTCAGGTCCCTATTACTACTGGATCGCGCGCGGCGTCGACGAACGCCCCGTGCGCGCCAACCGCGCGCGCAAGTCGCTCGGGGCCGAAAACACCTTCGCAGAGGACCTCTTCACCTTCGAGGCGGCGCGCGACGCGCTCGCGCCGATCATCAGCAAAGCCTGGCGCATTTGCGAGAACGCGCGCATTCGCGGACGCACCGTGACGTTGAAGGTGAAATACGCGGACTTCCAACAAATCACCCGCGCGCGCACGGCGCCGGCGGGCGTCGCAGGCGAAGGCGAGCTCTGGGAGCTCACGCTCAGCCTGCTCGCGCCCCTGTTCCCCACGAGAAAAGGAATTCGACTGCTGGGCGTCTCAATTTCTTCTCTGCAGGACCACGGCCAAAGAGTCGCAGCGCAACTGAGCCTCGCTCTTTAGGCTACCGCGATCGCGCGGCGAGGGGCGAGAAGGGACCCGACCCCTTCTCCCGCTCGCGGGAGAAGGTGGCCCTCGCGAAGCGAGGGTCGGATTAGGGTTCTTTTCGCCCCAATCCCACCTTGGCGTTGGTCCGAATCGTTCCTCGGCGCGCGCAGGCATCGAAGGCGCGTTCTGCATCATGGTTTGAAGCGGCCCCGGCCCTCATCCGACCCGCCTTCGGCGGGCCACCTTCTCCCGCAAGCGGGAGAAGGAGGGCGTTGTCGTCCTCCCGAATACGTCTCGGCCTCGCGCCCGGCCGTTTCATCCATCCGGGGTGCGCAACGCCAATGGAAACTCACCCCTTTTCGCGCATGAGCCGTCCCTTCTCGCGGCTCCAGTCGCGCTTCTTCTCGACCTCGCGCTTGTCGTGGATCTTCTTGCCGCGCGCGAGCGCGATCTGCAGTTTTGCGCGTCCGCGCTCGTTGAAGTAAAGCCGCAGCGGCACGATCGTCATGCCCTCGCGCTCGACGGCCTGCGAGAGCTTCGCGAGCTCGCGCTGCTTCAGCAGCAGCTTGCGCAGGCGCTTCGGCTCGTGGTTGAAGCGGTTGCCGGCGTCATATTGGGGGATCGTGGCGTTGACGAGCCAGGCCTCGCCTTTGCGGTCAACATGCGCGTAGCTTTCGCCGATCGTCGCCTTGCCCGTGCGCAGCGACTTCACCTCCGTGCCCGTCAATGCGAGCCCGGCGTCGAAGGTCTCGCCGATCTCGTAATTGAAGCGCGCCTTGCGATTGTCGGCGACGACCTTGAAGTTCGCGGGTCCCTTTTCCGCCACGCTCAGCCTTCCAGCACGCCCGCATGAATCATCGCGGCGCGCATCCGCGCCTTGGTCGCCTCGGCGAGCGGGATCAGCGGCAGGCGCACGTCCTCCGCACAGCGGCCGAGCAGCGACAGCCCGTATTTAGCGCCGCAGACGCCGGGCTCGAGAAAGGTCGCGACATGCAGCGGCACGAGCCTGTCCTGGATCGTCAGCGCCTTTTTGAAGTCCCCGGCGAGCGCCGCGTTCTGCAAATCGGCGCAAAGCTTCGGCGCGATGTTGGCGACGACCGAGACGCAGCCGTGCGCGCCCGCGCCCAAGCAGGCGAGCGCGGTGATGTCGTCGCCCGAGAGTTGGATGAAATCCGGCCCCATGGCCTCTCGCTGCAGCGAGATGCGTGCGAGATTGCCGGTCGCATCCTTGACGCCGACGATATTCTTGAGCTCGGCGAGGCGGCGCATGGTCTCGACGCTCATGTCGATCACCGAGCGCGGCGGGATGTTGTAGATGATGATCGGAATCGAGACCGACTCGGCGACCGCCTTGAAGTGCAGATAAAGTCCTTCCTGAGTCGGCTTGTTGTAATAGGGCGTCACGACGAGCAGTCCGTCGGCGCCGGCGCGCTCCGCATGACCTGCCAGCGCGACGGCCTCGCGCGTATTGTTGGAGCCCGCGCCCGCAATCACGGGAACGCGTCCGCGCGCCGCCCGGATTGTGGCCGTGATCACCTCGCCATGCTCCTCATGCGACAGCGTCGGGCTCTCCCCCGTCGTGCCGACGGGGACGAGCCCATGGACGCCGCTCTCGATCTGCCAGTCGATGAGCGCGCGCAGGCGCTCGAAATCGACGACTCCGCCGGAAAAGGGCGTGACCAGAGCCGTCACGGACCCGTGAAAAATTGCGGTTTTGCTCATGAAGTCAAAGCTCTCCTCGCGCCTCACGGGCGCCGCATTCAAGGCTCACCTTGATTTTCGCCTGTCATAACCGTTGCGGCGCCCGAGGAAAAGGCCCTGGGGAGATGGTTGACTTTTCGTAAAGGATTTTGTGGCGCCATCTCGTTCCCGGCGTCGCAAGGAGCGCGAAACGCATGACGCAGACGAGGCCTGAACCCTCCCCGGCGCGCGCGCCTGCGCGAATCGCGATTTCGCTCGTCGCGCTGGCCGCCGCTCTGCTCCTTCCCATCGTTCGCGAGCGGCTGAACGCCCCGCCGATTTCTCACGGCGACCCGAAAGGGGGGGCTTCGTCCGGCTTCGTGGATGAGGATTGGCGCGCGGTTTCAGAGGCGCTCGAGGCGATCGCGCTGGCCGCGCCGCAGAACGCGCTTCCGACAGCGCAGCCGCGCCACGCGCTGCTTTTCGCGCCGCCGAGCTCGCCGCTTCTCGACAGCCCCGCTGGAAAGTCGGCGTTCGCCTTGCTGGATTATACGCCTCCGCCCGACCTGGCCGCGCTCGTTGGCGGCGATGCACAGGGTTTCGCGCAAGCGCTTGCGGCTTACCGGGCCGGCGACCTCGCTGCGGGTGACGCCGCCGTCGCCACGTTGCGAAATCCGCTGGCCGTCGCGACGGCGCAATGGGTGGGCCTGCGGCTGCATCCGCGCGAGGCGGGCTTCAGGCGCATCATGCGCTTCACGAGCGAGCATCCGGAATGGCCGGCGGCAGACTGGCTGCGCCGACAGGCGGAGGAATCCCTCTATGCCGAGCGCGCCTCCGACGCGACGGTGACGAGTTTCTTCGCGCAATCAAAGCCTCTGACCGGCGCGGGCGGCGCCGCGCTCGCGCGCGCTCTCGCCCACGCCGGCGATTTCGAGGGCGCGGCGACGCTCGTGCGCCGGATATGGCGCGAAAACGACTTCAGCGAATCCTTCGAGAGCGCCTTGACCCGCGAGTTCGGCGACCTGCTCTTTTCCGCGGACCACAAATATCGCGCCGACCGGCTGGCCTACGCGGAAAAATACGGACAGGCGGCGCGCGCCGCGGCGCTCGCCGGTCCAGACATCGTGAACCTGGAGCGCCTGCGCGCCGAAGCCAACGCCAATTTCGTCGACGACCGGCTGTTCGTGAGCTTGCCGCCAGCGCTTCGCAAGGACCCGGGCCTGCTGCTCGCGCGCATCCATCTGCTGCGCAAGCGCGAGCGGATCGCCGACGCAGCGGCGCTGATGCTCGATGCGCCGCGCGATCCGGCCCTCGTCATCGACGGCGACGCCTGGTGGACGGAGCGTCGGCTCGTCGCGCGCAAGCTGCTCGACATGGGCGACGCCAAGACCGCCTATCAGATCTGCGCCGACCATATGGCGAAGAGCGTTTCGTCCAAGGTCGAAGCGGAGTTCCACGCGGGCTGGATCGCGTTGCGCTTCCTCAATGACCCGGGGCTCGCGGAAAAGCACTTCGACGCCATCGGCGCCATCGCCGAGACGCCGTCACAATTCGCGCGCGCCAATTATTGGCGCGCGCGCGCCTTCGAAGCTCAGCGCGAAGACGAGCGCGCGCGCGAGCTTTACGAGGAGGCGTCCGCTCACTCGACCACCTTCTATGGTCAGCTTGCGACGTCGAAGCTCGGCATGCCGATCTCGCCGCTGCGTCCGGCGCCATATCCGGCGCAGGGCGACGAGCGCGCCGAAGCCGTGCGCGCCGTCGAGCTGCTGCTCGCCGCCGGCGAGAAGGAAGCCGGCCTCGCGCTCGCAACCGAATCGATGAGGCATCTGCAGGGCGGGTCGCAGCTTGCGGCGCTCGCGGCCGTCGCAGCGCGGTCGCGCGACGCGCGGCTCTCGCTCAATCTTGGCAAGCTCGCTGCGACGCGCGGCGTGGCCCTCGACGACATGGCCTTCCCATCGTACGGCGTGCCAAGCTTCTCGACGCTGCCGGGCTCGGCGCCGCGCTCGATCGTCTATGCGATCGCGCGCCAGGAGAGCGCCTTCGATCCGCATGCGATCTCGTCTGCCGGGGCAATGGGGCTCATGCAGATGATCGCCTCGACCGCGCGCAACACTGCGGGCCGCATGGGCGTGGGCTTCGACCTGCGCCGCCTCTTGGACGAGCCGGCCTTCAACGCGCAGCTCGGCGCAGCGCATCTCGGCATTCTGCTCGGCGAGCACAAGGGCTCCTATATTCTGACCTTCGCGGCCTATAACGCCGGCGGCGGACGCGTGAAGGAATGGATCGACGCCTATGGCGACCCGCGCCGCGCCGGGGTCGATCCCGTGGATTGGGTGGAGCGCATCCCGATCCAGGAGACGCGCAACTACGTCCAGCACGTCATGGAGAACTTTGTGGTCTATCGCGCGATGTTCCGCGACCACGAGACCCGCCCGCCGCAATTCGAGCTCGCTCACGCGGAGTAGGGGCGTCGTCACAACATAAGCTGAGTCGCAAGCTCCGTCATCGCGAGCGAAGCGATTGAGGGGCACTAAGGAGTAAGTCGCCCGCCGACGCGCGATCACTCCGCGACGCGCGCTGTTGAGGCCCTGGATCGCTTCGTTCCGCTCGCGTTGACGCTTCGCTGCTTTTGAGCTGGTCCGAAGAGCGGCTGCACTGAGACCGCCTGCTCCGACATAACCTACGGGGCGCGGTCTTCCGCCCCACCCGCCCCGGGCGTCGCCTCCGCCGGAAACGTGTCCTCCCACCCGCCGCCGAGCGCCTTGTAGAGCGCGACGAAATCGGTCGCGACCGCCGTCGCGCTCTGCGCCTCCTGCAGTTCCGCCTGCAGTGACGCTCTTTCCGCGTCGAGCACGTTGATGAAGTCCGATACGCCCGCGTTGTAACGCGACCGCGCCAGCGACAACGCCTCGCGCTGATGCGTCGCCTGCGCGCTGAGCCGCGCGTGCCGCGCCTGTTCCGTGCGGTAGGCGACGAACGCGTCCACTACCTCCGTCCAAGCCTTCAATACCGTCTTGTGATAGTTGATCGCCGCCTCCTGCGCCTGCGCGTCGCGCAGCTCGAGCTGCGACCGGAGCCTTCCCGCGTCGAAGATCGGCGCCGAGATCGTCGGCCCGGCTTGATATTGCAGCGACGTCGCGTGAAAGAGCTTCTTGGCGTCGAGGGCGTTGAGGTCGACGGAGCCGTTGAGCTTGACGCTCGGATAGAATTCGGCGACCGCGACGCCGATATTGGCGGTGGCTTCGTGCAGCTCCGCCTCGGCGCGGCGGATGTCGGGACGGCGGCGCGCGAGGTCCGAGGCGACGCCCGTCGGCGCCTGCGGCGGCGCGAAGAACGCCGGTCCCTTGCGCAGGATCTCGCCGCGCAGCGACTGGGGCGGCTCGTCCAGAGCCAGGCCGATCGCGTCGACGAGCGCCGACTCCTGATTGATCAGCGCCGGCAGTTGCGCCCGCACGCTCTCGACCTGCGCCTGCGCGTTCTCGACATCGAGAAAGGTGGCTACGCCGCGTTCGGCGCGCTGCTTGGAAAGCTGCGCGATCTCCTCCGAGCTCTGCAGATTGGCTCTCGTGATCGCGAGCTGCGTTTCGACGCCGCGCAGCTCGGCATAGTCGCGCGCAACCTCCGCGATCGTCGAGATGAGCGTGTCGCGCCGCTGATATTCCTGCGCTTCGACCTGCGCCTCCGCCGCCTCGACGCCGCGGCGCACATGGCCCCAGAGATCGAGCTCCCAGGAGGCGTCGAAGCCCGTCTGCCAGATGCTGAGCGCCGGGATGGTGGGGGGAACGCCATTGTTGAAGGCGCTGCCGAGGCTCAGGATGCCGTTCTTGCTTAAGAGCTCGCGCTGATACTGCGCGGAGGCGTTGACCGCCGGCAGCTGCGCCGAAGCCGCGGCGTTGCGCTGCGCCCGGCTCTGCATGAGCCTGGCCGTCGCCGTCTGCACGTCGAGGTTTTGGGCGCAGGCGCGCTCGATGAGCGAGGAAAGCCGCGGGTCACGGAAGCGACGCCACCAATTGGGCTCAAGGCTCGGCGCCGCCTCGGCCTCGAGCGCGAACGGCTCGGGCTTGCCGAAAAAGGAGCGCCGCGGCAGCTGCGGGTCGGGCGCCGCAAAGTCGGGCCCGACGTTGCAGCCCGCGAGCGCGATCGTTGCAACGAGCGTTGCGCAGAGCGCTCCGAGCGATCGCGCCTTCGCCGCCATGCTCAATGCGCGGCGGCCGCGCCGCCGCCTCCTTTGCGGGAGGACAGCAGGAAGCAGCAAGGAGCCACGATGAGGGAGACGACGCCGGCGACGACAAACACGTCATCGAACGCCAGCGTCATGGCCTGCTGCTGATAGTCCAGGTAGATTTTGCCGACGGCCTCCGAATGCGCCATGCTCGCGGTTCGGCCCATGGCGGCGAGCGCCTGCTGATAGGCATTGACGAGCTCGTTGTAAGGTTGGTGGAGCGGCGTCGTCCACTGTGCGAGATAGGCCTGATGCGCTTGCGAGCGACGCAGCACCATGGTGCTCGCGACCGCGATGCCGATCGAGCCGAAGACGTTGCGCAGCATGACGAAGAGGGCCGTGGCGTCGCCGTTGAGCCTGCGAGGTATGTTCGTGAAGGCGATCGTGCTGATCGGAACGAACAGGAAGGCGAGGCCAAAGGTCTGTGCGGCGCGCATCAGCACGAGCGTGTTGAAGTCGATCTGGAGCGTGAGCTGCGCAGAATAGAAAAAGGCCGCGCCCATGCAGACAAAGCCGATGAAGATCAGGAGGCGCGTCTGCACGTGGGGCATGATGCGGCCGATGATCGGGATCATGAAGATGATCATGAGCGCGCCCGGAGACAGCACAAGGCCGGACCAGGTGGCGTCGTACCCCAGCAGCGTCTGCGTGAACTGAGGAATGACGATCGCGCCGGCGTAGAGCACCCCGCCCGTTGCGGCGATGAGCAGGCAGGCCGCCGCGAAGTTGCGGTCCTTGAGCACGGAGATGTCGACGACGGGCTTGCGCGCCGTCGCGAGCCAGGCGACGGCGCCGACGACGCCAAGGACGGCGAGCGTCGCGGTCACTCGGATCAGGGGCGAGGCGAGCCAGTCCTCGTTCTGGCCGCGATCGAGCGTCAGCTGCAAGCAACCGAGGCCGAGCGCGATCAGCGCGAGGCCTATGTAGTCGATGTCCACGAGCCCGCGCCGTGGAAGCCACGGCGGGTCTTCGACGAGCATCGAGATGAAGAACACCGCGATGACGCCGACCGGCAGATTGATGAAGAAGACCCAGCGCCAGCTGTAGGTGTCGGTGATGTAGCCGCCGAGCGTCGGTCCGAGCACGGGCGCCACGATCGTCGCGATCGCCGTGACCCCGAACGCCGCCGCGCGCCGATGGGGCGGAAAAGTGTCGAGGATAATCGACTGCTGGGAGGGCTGCATGCCGCCCCCGAAGAAGCCCTGCAGCAGGCGGAAGACCACGAGCTGCGTGAGGCTGTCCGAAATTCCGCACAGGAACGAGCACAGCGTAAACATCGAGATGCAGACGATAAAATAGCGCTTGCGGCCCATGAGCGACGACAGCCAGCCCGAGATCGTCAGCACGATGCCGTTGGCGAGCAGATAAGAGGTCAGCGCCCAGGTCGATTCGTCATAGCTCGCCGAGAGGCTGCCAGCGATGTGCGGCAGCGACACGTTGACGATCGTCGTGTCGAGGATCTCCATGAAAGCCGCGATCGTCACGACGACGACGATCGCCCAGGGGTTGCCCTTGGGCTTCCAGTCGGCGTGATCGTCTTCCTGCGCGGCGTCGGTCATTGCAGGTGGACCTTCGGGACGACGGAAATGCCGAGGGGCAGGGGCAGACCGGGATCGAGGCCGCTGTCGATGACGATCTTGACCGGCACGCGCTGCACGATCTTGACGTAGTTTCCAGTCGCGTTTTCGGGCGGGAAGGCCGTGAATTTCGAGCCCGAGCCGAGCTGGACGCTGTCGACATGGCCCTCAAGCTTCAGCTGTGGATAGGCGTCGACCTCTATGTCGACCTTTTGCCCGGGACGCATCCGTGCGAGCTGGTTCTCCTTGAAATTGGCGGTGACCCAGACCTCGGGCGAGACGACGGACATCAGCTGTTGGCCGGGCACGACGTAATTCCCTTGCTCGACGTTGCGCCTGGTCACCCAGCCGTCTTGCGGCGCGGTCACGACGGTCCAGAACAAGTCGAGATTGGCCTGATCGAGCCGCGCCTGCGCCGACTCGACCTGACCTTCGAGTTGACTCACCTGCGTGTCCGTCTCGCCGATTCGCTGCGGCACCGGCTCGGCTTGCAGGATCTGGGCCTCGGCGAGCGCCACTTGCGCCTTCGCCTCCTTCAGCGCGGCGGCCGCGGCGTCGACTTCCTGCTGCGTCGTCGCTTTTTTGGGCAGGCTGCGCTGGCGCTGATAGTCGGCCTCGGCGCGCGCCTCGACCGCCTGAGCATTGGCGAGCTGCGCGCGCGCCTGCGCGAGCTGCGCGGGAAAATTTTTGCGGGCGATCTCGGACCCGTAACGGAAGCCCTGCAGTTGCGCCTTGGCGGTGTCCAGCGCCCCCTGCGCCTGGTCGCGTTCGGCGATGTAGTGTCTGGAATAGATGCGAACGAGGGGATCGCCCGTGTGGACGAACTGGTTGTCGGTCACATCGAGGGAAGAGACGAGGCCTGAGATCTGCGGCGCGATCGCGACGGCGCGCCCGTCGGTGAAGGCGTCGTCCGTCGATTCGACGTTGCGTGTCGAAAGCCAGGAGTAGAGCCCGGCTGCGAGCGCGAGCGCGCCCGCGACGCCGCCGATCAGCTTCAACAATCCCCGCCGCGCCGGCTCCGGCGGCTCGGCGGCGGTCCCGCCGTCGTGCGCTTTATCCGGACTTCGGCCCTCGGTCTGGGTCATGATTCGGCGCCCTCGGACTTCCAACCCAACGAATCGGCGGGCGATCGGCGGCGCACGGTGTGAGACGATCCCGCCGACGTCGCGAGCGATCGCGCAGCGATCCTTGACTTCGTGTCGGCCCCACGCCACGCTCGGCTATGCGATTCAACGATAAATCTGCGGTCCTGATTCGGTCTCACATGCGCCGAATCCGGATGCCGACTTGCCGCCGCGCGGCGACCGATGGTAGATTTTCTTGCTGCTTCATAAGCTTGAGCGCGTCGCACGAATCCCGTCCCTTCTAGAGCCGACCTTGGACCGGACCAGGCCAGAACATTCACGAATCGTGAGGAACTTGACAGCGTTCAACCATATTGACATGGCGCTGTCAATGCCGGGGGAATGAGAAGTTGGTTTCGTCAGCGCATACGCCCGACGGCGCGGCCTTGATTGAACTGTTCTACGCCACTTTTCAGTTTCACGGCTCGCTCATCGCCGCCGGCGACAGATTTTCCGCAATCGTGGGACTGACGGCCGCCCGCTGGCAGGTGCTTGGAACGCTCTGCCGCTCGGGGCGGCCCGAAACCGTCTCCAATGTAGCGCGCATGATGGGGCTTGCGCGTCAATCCGTGCAGCGCACCGCCGACGAACTCGAAAAACTCGGCCTCGTGGCTTACGAACCCAATCCCCACCACAAGCGCGCGCCCCTGATGCGGCTCACGTGCGAGGGCGAGACCGCGTTTCGGCAGATCAGCGACATGCGCGCGCCCTGGATCAATGCGCTCGCCGCCGAACTCGACGCCGAGGAGATCGCTGTCGCGACTCGGTTGCTGAAGACCTTGCGCCAGAAATTCGACGAAAAGATCCAGTGACCCTTTGCTCCGCAGGGTGGTGGGGGCTGCGCGTTTCCTTGTATTTTCGCTCGGGGCGCAGAAGAGGGTCGCGGTCTTGCGATCGCCCGATTCGCGCTGCGAGCGGAACGCAACAGCCGCCCCGGAGAAGCGGCTGGGAAGACGGCGGCGCCCCTAGACAAGGGTAGTGCGAAGCGGCCGTTCGCGCAGCCAAGCTCGACGTTCGCGCCTTCTCCCCGATCCGGAACGTTGCCGGCCGCGTCGACCTTGTTTCTCATCCCTCGCCGTGCCGATGCGCCGCAGGCAAGCTCGTGTTTCCCGAAACGCAAGCCTGCCTGCGGCGTCGCTCCCTTCGCATGATTCGAGGTCGCTTGCCATAACCCTCGAATGCGATTGCGCCGCCTGCGTTGTTCGATATTCGTGACAAGGGCGGGCTGGCGCAAGATTTCATCGCCGGATTGTCATTGGACGACTTCAAGGAAGACGCCGTCATTCGCGCGCTGGAGATTATTTGCAAGCCCGCGCCGTCGACGTGCGTCCCCGCCCGCAAGGCGAACCCGCTCCCGTGACTGTGTTTTGTTGCATGGAGCCTGTGAAGAGCGAGGCTGCTTCGCCGACCCTTCGCCGCGCGCAAAAAAGCCGCGATCGCGCCGCATCGCTGGCGACGGAGAGAATCAATGGCTGAGATAATGAACGGCGGCGGCCTGTGGAAGCGGTTCGAATGGACGGTGGCGCTGCGCTACATGCGACCGCACCGCATCGACGGCTTCGTCCCCATCCTCGGCATCATGCTCGGCGTCATGGCCTTGATCGTCGTGACCTCGGTCATGAACGGCTTTCACCGCGAGCTCATGGACAAGATCCTGGGCGTCAACGGCCATGCATTCGTGCAGGAAGCCGGAACCCCGTTCACCGATTGGCGTGACGTCGCCGCAAAGCTCGAAAAAATTCCCGGCGTGCGCGCCGCGGTGCCGATGGTCGAGGGCGCCGCCGCCGTGTCGACGCAATACAGCCAGTCCGGCGTGCTCGCGCGCGGCGTGCGCGAAGCCGACCTGCTCAAGCTTCCCGGCATCGCGGCAAATATTCGCGAGGGCGCGCTAGACGGTTTCGACCACGCGGAAGGCGTCGCCATCGGCTCGCGCCTGGCCGAAGCGCTGCACGTGAACGTCGGGGACAAGATCAGCCTGATCACCGCCAAGGGCGACCAGACGCCCTTCGGAATTTCGCCGCGGCGCAAATTCTATCCCGTCGTTGCGATCTTCCAGATCGGCATGTCGGAATTCGACACGGTGTTCCTCTACATGCCGCTCGCCGAGGCCCAGGCCTTCTTCAACGCCGGCAATGAGGTGACCGTCGTCGAAGCCTTCGTCGACGATCCGGAAGCGATTGACGCGTTCCGCATCAATGTCAGCAAGGCTTCCGACAATCTCGTCGTCACCGACTGGCGTCAGCGCAACAAGACCTTCTTCGACACGATCGTTGTCGAAAAGGATGTCCTCTTCCTGATCCTGTCGCTCATCGTCATCGTCGCCGCCTTCAACATCGTCTCGGGGCTCACCATGCTCGTCCGCGACAAGACGAAGGACATCGCGATCCTGCGCACCATGGGCGCGACCAAAGGCTCCGTGCTGCGCATCTTCCTGGTCATCGGTCTCTCGATCGGCGGATCCGGCGCGTTCACAGGCCTTGTGCTCGGATGGGCGCTCGCAAAAAATCTCGAGAACCTCCGTATGCTTCTCAATCGATTGCTGCACGCTAACTTTTTCCCGTCAGAACTCTATTTCCTGTCGCGCCTGCCGGCGATCATCGACCCGCACGAGGTCGCTTTCGTCGTCGGCATGGCGGTCTCGCTCTCGATTCTCGCATCAATCTATCCGGCCTGGAAGGCGGCGTCGCTCGATCCGATCCAGGCGCTGCGGAGCGAGTGACGCGCCATGACCGCCCCCCTGCTGAAAATCGCTGGCGTCGCGCGCCACTATGGAGAGGGGGAGGCGCGGCTGGACATCCTGACCGACGCCAGCCTGGCGCTCAGCGCCGGCGAAACCGTCGCGCTCATTGCGCCATCCGGCGCCGGAAAATCGACGCTGCTGCACATCGCGGGTCTGCTCGAGCGCCCCGACGCGGGCGAGGTCTTCATCGGCGGCGCCCGGACGTCGGCGATGGAGGACGACGCCCGCACCCGCCTGCGGCGCGTGTCGATCGGCTTCGTCTATCAGTTCCACCATCTGCTGCCGGAGTTTACGGCGCTCGAGAACGTCATGATGCCGATGATGATCGCGGGCCTGCCGAAAGCCGACGCGCTACGGCGATCGCAAGAACTGCTCGCCTATCTGCGGCTCAGCGAGCGCGCCACGCATCGCCCCTCCGAGCTCTCAGGCGGCGAGCAGCAACGCGTCGCCATCGCGCGCGCCGTCGCCAATGCCCCGGGACTGCTGCTCGCCGACGAGCCGACCGGCAATCTCGATCCGCGCACGGCGCAACATGTGTTCGCGACGCTCATGGGTCTCGCGCAGGCGAGCGGACTCTCGGCGCTCGTCGCCACCCATAATCTCGAGCTCGCGCAGCAGTTCCACCGCCGCGTGACGCTTCAGGAGGGGCGCGTGGTCGAGCTGGACTGACCAGTTCGCCGCGCGCGCGTTCCCAAGGCGAACGCGGGCGCGATCACTCATGAGGGCAAGGCCGGCCTAGGCGCTTTTCTTCTTGTCGAGGAACGCGTGCTTGTACCAGAGGCCGAAACCCGCAATCCCGATCACGGCGAAGAAGGCTGCGATCGTAATCTCGTTGCCAGCCGTCTGGCCGACCGCGAAGGGGAAGCGCGAGACGTATTCCTTGCTGCCGTCGACGCTGCGCGCCTTGACGAGACCGATGTAATTCCCCTTGTTGGCGAAGGTGTAATCGAAATTCAGCGTCCCCGTCTTGTAGATTTTCGGCGCAACGTAATATTCCGTGTTGGCTTCCATGTTCTCGTTGTCGTCCTTCTGGCCGACGTTGCGCAGAATTCGGATCTCGAGATACATGTCGCGCAGCTCGTCCTGCTGCGCGTCGAGGACAATGATCGTCGGACCGACGTCCGGGATGTCGTCGCAGAACTGCTCGCGCGATTTGTTCGGCTGATAGCCCGTGAAGCTCATCTGGTCCGGGCCGATCTTCATGATGCATTGGCCCTGCTCGATGCTCACGCCGCCGTGCGCATAAGCGCTTCCCGCGGCTCCGAGCGTCGCCGCGATGACCGCCGCGACGAATCTGAGGTTCATGTTTCGACTCCCCTTGCTTTCTTCATTCTTTTTGTTCGACGCTTCCGAGTCGCATCCGAACGGGCGTCCGCCCGTCTCCATCGCGTCGTGACGCCTCCTTATATCAAGTTTTCGCGCCTTGTCCCGTGACGATCGGTCACATTGCGTTCGCTCCAGGCGAGGGCCGGGAGCAGATTGCGCCGCCCGATCGTCCGCCGGCGATTGCCGACGGGCGAGGCGGAGATATAATTTGCAGAAAAGAGGAGATCCCGTCATGGTCGGCGTCGCGCTTGTCTTGCTTTACTTCGGCTTGGCGTTACTCGCCGCCGTCATCATCATGCAGCCGGATCGTTTCGTGGTCACGCGCGACGCGCTGATCGCAGCGCCGCCGGAGCGCGTGTTCAACCTCATCGCCGAGCTGCGCAACTGGGAGGACTGGTCGCCCTGGGTCGAGCTCGATCCCAAGGCCCGGCGCAGCTATTTTGGTCCGCCCGGGGGACCCGGCGCGGGATTCGAGTGGTCGGGCAACAGCAAGGTTGGCGCCGGGCGCCTGACCGTGGCGGCCAGCCGTCCGAACGAGGCGATCGACATCAAGCTCGACTTTCTCAGGCCTCTCAAGGCGTCAAACGACGTCTCCTTCCGCCTTGCCCCGGAGGGCGCCGGCACCCGCGTCTCCTGGGCCATGGTCGGACGCAACACGCTGGTCTCCAAAGCCCTGAACCTGATCAGGAGCCGCGACAAGACGATCGGCGGCCAGTTCGAGCAAGGTCTGGCCAATCTCAATCGTCTTGCATCCGTCGCGCCTGCGGCCTGAGCCGGCGATTGAATTTGGCCATCGATTCCAATCTTCGCCGCTGCAGGAGGCGAGGGCTCGTTTTAGTCTGTCGATAGCTCCTGAAGATGTCCGGTTTAGGTAGCACATTAAATGTCCGTTTCTTCCTCCTGCCTTCCTGTGGGCAGAGTGGACGGGGTGGGCAAGCGCCCTCCGCGCTGATTGGC
>DATHCI010000191.1:0-3137 GCA_035319645.1 Methylocystis sp.
CTTCATGGCGCCAGTGGAGTGATCCGGAAAGGAGGCGACGCGCGTCTCTCGCTCGCATGAAGATCCGATCGCGCCGCTTTCCAAATCGCCGAAAAGAGGACCGCGCTCCGGCCTTCTTAAGAGGGCGACCTTGCGGCGGGCGGCGTGGCCTCCGCAATGGCTGCGGGCCGGCTATTTTCCGTCGCGCCCTGTGGGCGCTTTACATCGCGAGGCAAAATAGCCTGCCGCGCGACAATCAAGATGAGAGTCCAGCGACAATCAGGATGAGAATCGCGGCGCCTTCGGTTGGCGCGACGTAGGGAGGGCGTAGCCCGACCGGAGTTGCGCCAACCGAAGGCGCCGCGAGCGCCCCAAAAAAGCACCCCTCTGGCGGTCGTGGCGACCGGGTGAGCGATCAGTCTTTCCAACCGGGAGGACTGATTCGTTGCCTGGCCGACATGTCACCGATCGCCAGATGAGGCTCTACATGCAGTTCCGCAAAGCTTGTCCGCCCGCCGTCGCCGCTGCGAAGGCGGGCTTCAGCCCCTCGACCGCCTATCGCCTGGAGGAGGACCCGCGGCTCCCCTCGCAAAAGAAGGGGCCACGCGGGCGTCGGCGCCCAGATCCGCTCGCGCATCTGTGGGACAGCGAGGTGGTCCCGATGCTGAAGGCCGCGCCGGGCCTGCGGCCGATCGGCGTCTTCGAGGAGCTGCGGCGACGCCATCCCGAACTCGCTCCCGGTCTGCGGCGCACGCTGGAGCGGCGCATCCGCGCCTGGCGCGCCATCCACGGCCCCGAGCAGGAGGTGATTTTCCGCCAGGAGCATCCGCCGGGGCGCATGGGGCTCTCGGACTTCTCGAACATGCGCGACCTTGGCGTCACCATCGCCGGCGAGCCGTTCGATCACTTGCTCTATCACTTCCGCCTGCCGTTCTCGGGCTTCGAGTCCGCCCATGTCGTGCTCGGCGGCGAGAGCTTCGTGGCGCTCGCCGAAGGCCTGCAAAATGCTCTTTGGGCGCTCGGCGGCGCGCCCGAGCAGCACCGCTCGGACAGCCTCTCCGCCGCCTTCCGCAACCTCGACGCGGACGCGCGGGAGGATTTGACCCGCCGCTACGACGCGCTCTGCGCCCATTACGGCATGACGCCGACCCGCAACAACAAGGGCGTCTCCCACGAGAACGGCTCGATCGAGAGCGCGCACGGCCATATCAAGAAGGCGCTCGAGGACGAGCTGCTGTTGCGCGGCTCGCGCGACTTCGAGGATCTCGCCGCCTGGCGGCGCTTCGTCGACGAGCTCGTCAGCCGCCGCAACGCCCGCAACGCCGCCCGCATCGATCTCGAACGCGCCGCGCTCGCGGCGCTGCCCGAGCGCAAGACTTCCGACTATGAGGAGGCGCGCGTCACCGTCACTTCGTCGAGCGCCTTCACGCTGCGCAAGGTGTTCTACAGCGTGCCGTCGCGCCTGATCGGCCACAAGCTGCTGGTGCGGCTCTACGACGATCGCCTCGAGGTCTTTCAAGGCGGAACGCAGCTCTTCACCCTGCGGCGCGCCAGGTCCAGGCCGAACGGCAGGCACGGCCACGTCGTCGATTATCGGCACGTCATCCACTCACTGCGCAAGAAGCCGATGGCGCTGCTCCATCTCGTCTATCGCGACCAGCTCTTTCCGAGGCGCGCCTATGCGAAAGCCTTCGACGCCCTGCTCGCCGAGCTTGGGGAAAAAGCCGCCTGTCGCGTCACGGTCGGTCTGCTGGCGCTCGCCCATGAGCGCGCCTGCGAGGCCGAACTCGCCGGCGCCATAGAGGAGGAGCTCGACGAGGGCCGCCTGCCGAACTTGGCCTCTCTGACCGAACGCTTCGCGCCCAAGGCCCTCGCTGCGCCCAATGTCGTCGTCGCGCTGCCCACGCTCGCCGTCTACGACGCGATCGCTGCTTCTCATCAGGGAGAAGCGGCATGAAGGCGCAAGACAAGACGGACGCCGCCCGCGTCGACCTCATGCTCGGCGAGCTGCGGCTCTCCGGGGTCAAGCTCGTCTGGAACGCGCTCGCCGCGACCGCCGACAAGGAGGGCTGGCCCGCCGCGCGCTTCCTTGCCGCCCTCGCCGAGCAGGAACTCGCCGATCGGGGGCGCCGACGCTTCGCGCGCCATCTCGCCGAGGCCCGGCTGCCGCCCGGAAAGACCCTCGACGCCTTCGACTTCGACGCCGTGCCGATGGTCTCCAAGGCGCAAGCGCAGGCGCTCGCCGCCGGCGACGCTTGGCTCGACAAAGGCGCCAATTTGCTGCTGTTCGGGCCGCCCGGCGCCGGCAAGTCGCATCTCGCCGCGGCCCTCGGCCTCGCGCTCGTCGAGAACGGATGGCGCGTGCTCTTCGCCCGCACCACCGATCTCGTCCAGAAGCTCCAGCTCGCCCGTCGCGATCTCGCGCTCGAAGCCACGATCAACAAGCTCGACAAATACCACCTGCTGATCCTCGACGATCTCGCCTATGTCGCCAAGGATCAGGCCGAGACCAGCGTGCTCTTCGAGCTCATCGCCGCACGCTACGAGCGACGCTCGCTGCTCATCACCGCAAACCAGCCCTTCGCCGAATGGGGCAAGGTCTTTCCAGACCAAGCCATGACGCTCGCCGCCATCGACAGACTCGTCCATCACTCGACGATCTTCGAGATGAACGTCGACAGCTATCGGCGCAAGACGGCGATCAAGAAAGCTCAGGGTCCCGGACGACCGGCGGCGCGCGCGACAACAAATCGGCATCCTGATTGACGCGCCGCGACAATCAGAATCGACCATCAGAAGAAACTGCTTGCATTATTGTCGCGCCGCGACAATCATCCCCTCGCTGCGACCGCAAATCACCATCCTGATTGTCGCGCACCTCCCATCCAGATTGTCGCTCCATATCGCTGGCCTTGCCCGTGACCACGACAAAAAGCTCTTCGAAAAGGCCGCCAAGAAGGAGACCGCAGCTGAGCCAGCAAAGGTCGAGGCCCCTCCTCCGATGCCCCCGCCCTTCCCGACAGAGATCGAAGCGCCCTCTCCTGTGCCTGTCAAAGCCCCCACGCCGGAGACCGAGCCCAGGAAGGATTTCGTGAGCCCGAAAAGCTCGGGCTACGGCTCCTTCATCGTCAGGCCAGATCGCGAGACAATCTGACACT
>DATHCI010000192.1:0-29299 GCA_035319645.1 Methylocystis sp.
ACGTCGAGCTGCATCTCATCGGCCCGCTGCAATCGAACAAGGTCAAGGAGGCGGTCGAGACCTTCGACGTGATCGAGAGCGTCGACCGCGAGAAGATCGCGCAGGCGCTCGCGGCGGAGATGGCGCGCCAAAGCAAGCGCCCGCGCCTGCTCATTCAGGTCAACACGGGCGAGGAGCCGCAAAAGACCGGCGTCGCGCCGCGCGACGCCGACTCTTTCATCGCCCGATGCCGGGAGACGCATGGGCTTTCGATCGAGGGCCTGATGTGCGTGCCGCCGGTCGGAGAGCAGGCCTCGCCGCACTTCGCGCTGCTCGCCGACATCGCTGCGCGCAACGGGCTCAACATCCTCTCGATGGGCATGAGCGCCGATTTCGAGCAGGCGATCCAGCTCGGCGCGACGCATGTGCGCGTCGGCTCGGCGATCATGGGCGCGCGCGACTATGGCGCGACAGCGCCGTCGTAAACATTCGACCCATTTACCGTTAATTTACGACGCGGCTGGCCAAGGCGGCGCGCCGCTGATTAATTACGCGAGATTGAGGGGCGGTTTCGGGGGACGCAGGGGCATGACGCAGGCTGCAGACGCAACCTTCGCGAACGCGCGGGTCCGCGCGCCGACGCGCCAAAAATCCGTCGCCTTCATTCAGACGCAGGCCGAGAACGCCGGCGCGCAGGAAGTCGCGCGGCAGCTCGCGCATGGCGCGGCGCGCAGTGGCTGGCGCACGCGGCAGATCTTCTTCTTCCGCCGCACCGAAGCCTTCGACCACGAGGCCGACGCCTTCTTTTGCGCGCGCGAGCGACCTTCGTCGCCGCTCGGCGTATTGAAGCTGCTGCTGGAGCTATACAAGGAGCTGCGGCGCGATCGTCCGGACGCCGTCGTGACGTTTCAGCATTATGGCAATGTCATCGCCGCGGCGTCGGCGCGGCTCGCCGGCGTGCGTTACGTCATCGCCAATCAGCTCTCCGCCGCCGAGACGATTCCCGCGCCGGTGCGCATCGCCGATCTTTGGCTCGGGCGTCTCGGCGCCTATGACCGCATCGTCGTCAATTCGAGCTCGACGCAAGAGGCCTATGCCCACTACCCGCGTTCCTACGCGCGCCGGCTGCTGCGCATCGATCACGGCTTCTTCGACAAGACGGCGTCGATCGATCGCGTGGAGGCGCGGCGCTTCCACAATCTGCCCGAGGACGCGAAGCTCCTCGGCTGCGCGGCGCGGCTCAACAATCTGAAGCAGATCGACCTCGCGATCCTCCTGTTGCGCAACGATCCTCTGCTTCACCTCGCGCTTGCCGGCCAAGGTCCGGAACTCGCGCGCCTGCAGGCCTTCGCGCGCGATCTCGGCGTCGGGGCGCGGGTGCATTTTCTCGGCGAGCAGGACGAGGCCGGCATGGGCGCATTTCTCGCCGCGATCGACTGCTTCGTCTTTCCGAGCGCCGCGGAGACTTTCGGGCTCGCCGCGGTGGAAGCCGCGCAGGCGGGGGCGCCGGTCGTCGTCAACGATCTGCCGTCGCTGCGCGAAGTGCTTCAGGTCGACGGCGAGCCTTGCGCGCTGTTCGTCGATGCGACCAACGCCCTCGCGTTCTTTGAGGCGACGCGGCGCGCGCTCGAAGATCGGGCGCTCGCTGCAAGGCTCGCCGCAGTCGGCCGAAGGCTCAAGCAGCGCTTTCCGCTCGGCGCGATGATCGACGCCTACCTCGACCTGCTCGAGCGCAAGTCGGAGCGGACGCGATGCGCATAAAGATCCTCGTCGATCGCAGGGCGTCTCGCCGCTGGCAGTCGCGGCTGCGCGACCGTCTCGCCCGTGTCGCGCCGCAAGCCGACGTCGCCCTCGTCGCGGCGGACGGCGAGCAGAGCTTCCCCAGCGCGCTCGACTCGCTTCTCGCCTTGGAGCGGATGCTGCTGCGCCGCGCGCGCGCGGCGCTTTGCGATAGCGAAGCCGTCGCGTTCCATGGCGAACTCGGCGACGCGGACGTGGTTGTCGATCTGACCGGCGTCGCGGCGCGCGCGATCGCGCCGGGCGCGCGTCTGCTGCGCCCGCTCTATGACGGCGACGCGCATGAGACGGCGGCGGCGGCGGCGCTCGTCGCCGGCGCTTGTCCGCATCTCTCGCTGCAAGAGGCAACCGGAGCCGTCGTTGCGACAGGCCTGCCGTCGCTGGAGATCGCGGACGGCCTCACCGGCGGACTCGAGGCGGTCTGGACGCGCGTCATCACGCTGGTCGAGCAGGCGGTGCTGTCGCCGCGGCGCGTCCATGAGCCGTCCCCGGAATCGGCCCGCGGCGTCTCGACAAAAGCGATTGCGTCCTACTATCTCAAAGGCCTCGCGCGCCACGTGGCGCGCAAGGTCTATCACCTGTGCTGCCATGCGCCGCATTGGCGCGTCGGCTGGCGCTATTGCGACGGACCGGGCGTCATGGAGCGGGGCGCGCTCGACGGGCCGGTCTTCCGCGCGATGCCGGATCTCGGGACGAGCTTCTCCGCCGATCCGTTTCCGATCTTCTGGCGCGGGGCGCATCACGTGTTCTTCGAGCGCCTCGACCATCGCGAGGGCAGGGGCGAGATCTGGACGCAGGCCTTTGACGCCAATGGTCCCGTCGGCGCGCCGCGGCTCGCGATCTCTGAGCCCTGGCACCTGTCCTATCCCTTCCTTATCGAGCATGGCGGCGAGCTCTACATGCTTCCGGAGGCTTCGCTCTCCGGCGCCGTCACGCTCTATCGCTGCGTCGATTTTCCGACGCGCTGGGTTCCCGAGAAGCGCCTGCTCGAGGGCGTCGAGGCGGCGGACGCGACGGTCTTTCCGCATGACGGGCGCTATTGGATGACCTCCGTCGTGCGCGACGGCGCCGGCGGCTACTCCGACACGCTGGCGATCCATCATGCGTCCGACCTCTTCGGCCCCTGGGAGGAGCATGCGCAGCGCCCCGTGCTCGTCGACTCGCGCCTGGCGCGCCCGGCGGGCGCGGTGGCGCCTCGCGGCGGCGCGCTCTATCGCCCCGTGCAGGACTGCTCGCAGGGCTACGGCAGGCGGCTCAGGATCGCGCGCATCGACGCGCTCGACGCCGAGCGCTTCGAGCAGACGCCGGTCGCGACGCTCGCGCCGGGCCCCCTGTGGCCGGGAAGCCGTCTGCATACGATAAACCGCAGCGGCCGGCTCGAATGCGTTGACGGCGCGATCTTCTCGCCAAAGCCCATGGCGCTGCGGAGGCTCGCGCATGCGGCTATCGATGGGCCGCGGCTGTTGCTCGGGGAGGGGAGCCCGACCGGAGCAGAAGCCGCTGCGGCGCATTGACGGCTGATGTGAATTATGACGTATATTTGACGCTCGTCGATCGCTTCGGCGTTCAAAGTTTTGCGGGGAAATCCTCATGCGAAAATTGCCCGCGCTATTGTCGTTCATCTGCTTCTTCTGCCTCGCGGGGCGGGCCGCAATTGCGGATGAGCCCGATTTCATGATCGCCTATAGCTTGGCCGCGGTCGCTTACTGCGCTTACACGGTCGGCGACGCCGACGACAGGAACCCTGGGGCGACCCAACCGGATCAAGGCCGCGACCGCGCTTACGAATGTCTGAAGGCCGCCCGAGCGGCGGATCCGCTCCTCGAAGGACTCGGTCCAAAGACGGCGGACGACGTCGAAGTCTTCGCCAAGGGCAAGGACGCCTATCTTTTGCTGCGATCGGACGCGGGCGTCGCCCTCGCTTTCAGAGGCACGCTGGCGCCGCCCATCTCGCCGCTGGAGGCGCAGCAATACGGGCCGCTCCTGCTGGCCAAGAAAGTCGTCGAAGCGATTTCCGGCTGGAGCACGTTCGCAAGCGACTGGCTGTTCAACGCCTTTGCGATGAACCCGCTCGCAAACGCCACGCGACACAGGGGCTTCGATCTGGCGTGGCAAGCCCTCAGGTCCAACCTCAAGTCGGCCTGCGGCGCGGGTCCGACGACGGACAAGTGCAGCCATCTCTTCGCGTGGGCGGCTGACGCCAAAGCCGCAGGCAAGCCGCTATTCGTTACAGGACATAGCAAGGGCGGGGCGCTGGCGACGCTCGCGGCGGTCGATCTTCCCAAGGATCTGCCGGACGCCCCGGCGCTGAAGGTTTACACCTTCGCGGCGGCCAAAGCCTTCTCGAACGGCGGAGCGGCGGAAATCGCGGAAGCAACCAAGGGCTTTTGGCGGTTCGAGCATTTCGGCGACGTTGTGCCCAGCGTTCCGCCGGACGCCAGTTTTCCGGTTCCGCCGTTGCCGGCTTTCTCACAGGCGGGCAGCCGGGTTTTCTTCGGGAAGGACGAGCAGCCTGACGTCGCCCCTCCGCCAATCGGCGGACGCGATTCGCTCGACGACGCCCGGAGATTCAAGGAGTTTTACGATCTAAATCCCGGACTTTTCGAGGTTCCTGTCTTCGCGACCAAGGTCGCAGCGGCGTTGGCGAACAATTGCGGCCCGTTGCGCGATCACTTCGCGGTTTTTTCATCGGTGCAGTCGGTCGCCTGGAAGCAAAATCCCGGGGCCGCGCATCAGGCTTTTTTTAAGACCGGCCTGTTCAAGACCCTGCCTCCTCCAGGCGGAGCGGGCGATCCCAAGCAGGTGGAGATCCTGTGGGGCTATGAGAGCTGGTGCCATTGGCTGCAGTCGCTCAAGTCGCCGTCCTTTTGGCTGCGCCTGCCTTTCTAGCGTCGTGTCGTATCCGCGCTGCGCAGTGCAGGACACGGAGCGGCGAATCGCATAATCTGCCCAGCATCGCCGGCAGTCGCTCGAATCGAAACGCTTGACGCTCGACAGAACGCCGCTCTCACTCTCGACCCGCGTCCGTCCCCGGCGGCGGGCGCTAGCGCAATTGCAGCCCAACGCCTGGGCCGCGCCGCTCGCGTCTGTCGCGGTCGCGACGATCGCGGTCTTCGCCAACACGAATTTCCATGAGAAAATCCTGCCCGGCGGCGATCAGTCCAATGCGCAGCAATATGTCGTGCTTGCGGCTTGGGCGCTTGTGATCTTCGCCAGCTATTTTCGTCGTCCCGCGCTTCGCGTCGATCTCGCGGCGCCGGGTGTCGCGGCTGCGCTCATCTTCTATGCCTTCGCCATGATCTCGGTGGTCTGGTCGCGCGACGCGATGTCGGGGGCGCCGAAGGCCGCGGCGCTCGCGCTCACCTCCTTCGGCGCCTGGCGGCTCGCGCAGTCCGCGCCGCTGGACGAGATCGTCGACGCCGCCGTCGCCGGCATGTTTTTGCTCTGCGTCGCCTCGATCGTCCTCGCGCTGTTTGCGCCGAGCATCGGGCTCGCGACCGAGTATCTGCACGCCGGTCAATGGAACGGCGTCTTTGCGAGCAAGCAGTCGCTCGGCGTCACCGCCGGCGTCGCCCTCTATTGCGCCTGCTATCGGCTCATGGAAGGGGAGCGCAGAATCTACTACGCCATCGCGGCCATGGCGGCGCTGGTCTGCCTCATCGGCTCGGGATCGCGGGGCGGCGCGGGGCTCGCGCTCGTCGCCGTGCTTTTCCTGTTTTTCTTGGCGCGCCGGCCAAGCCTTGCGAAGGTCCTGGCCTTTGCGCCCTTCGTCATGACGCTGCTCGGCGTCGGCCTCATCTGCTACCTGGCGAGAACGGGCTACGACAAGATCTACCTCTTCGGCCAGGAGATCGACTTCACCGAGCGCACATTCATCTGGCAGCACGCGCTCAGCTATTACCCGCAGGCGCCTTGGCTCGGCTTCGGCCTCAACGGCTTCTGGACGCTGAAGGAGGTCAAGGACGTCTTCGTCGAGCGGCACACATGGTTCCTCGATAATTTTCACGACGGCTACATCGCCATCGTCGTCGAAACGGGCGCCGTGGGCTTGGCGCTCTTTGCAGCGACCTATCTGCTCTATGGACTGCGCATAAGGCGCGACGTCCGACTCTTTGGCGCGCTTGCGTCACAGGAGACCTTCGCGCTCGTCTATTCGGCGATGGTGTTCTTCATCGACTTCACCGAGACGCTTTTCTTGCGCTCGACCAACATGGTCGCCTCGCTTCTGCTTGTGAGTTTCCTTGCCGCCTTCGCCGCGAGACCACTGGCGCAGTCGCATGGCGCGCGGCGAGCGTGCGCGCGTTATTCATAGCGGGGAGTTTCGCGCGCGCCTGCGCGCGTCGGCTGCTAGGCTGTGCTGTTCGATGCGAAGCCGGAGCAGATCTTGCGCGCGGAATTCGTCCTCATTCTCGCCTTTGCCGGCGCGCTCGCGCCGCATGCGGCGCTAGGCCTGGAGCAGGGCGGCCCGCCCGCCTCGGACTCTCCCTTGCGACGCGGCGTCAATGTTCTCGGCTATGACGGGATCTTCAAGGGCGAGACCGACGCGCCTTTCCACATGAGCGATTTCAGGCTCATTCGCGACGCCGGCTTCGATCACGTGCGCGTCAACTTCTTCGGCTTCCATTATCTGAGCCGACCGGATGGCGGCGCGACGGCGCTCGCCAATCTCGATCGCGTCATCGCCGCGGCGGCGACGGCGGGCCTTTCCGTCGTGCTCGACGAGCACGACAATGCGCGCTGCCAGAGCGAGCCGCTCTGGTGCAAGGCGGCGCTCGCCTCCTTCTGGCGACGCATCGCCGCGCGTTACGCCGGGCGCGAGCCGAAACTCGTCTATGATCTCCTGAACGAGCCTGGCGGCGCGATGAGCGCTGCGCAATGGAACGACACGCTCGCCGCCGCGCTGCACGAGATCCGCGCCGTCGATCCGGCGCGCAAGGTCGTCGTCGCGGCGCTGAACGACGGCGCCGTGAGCAGCGTCGCCGCGCTGGAGTTGCCTCGGGACGACCGCAGCCTCATCGTGAGTTTTCACTATTACGCCCCCTGGGACTTCGCCTTTCAGGGCGCGCCCTGGTCGTCGAAATGGTCGCGCCTGCACGACATCGCCTGGGGCAGCGCGGCCGAGCGCGCGAAACTCGCCGAGGACTTCGCCTTCGTCGACGAATGGGCGAGAGCGCAGGCGCGGCCTGTCTATCTCGGCGAGTTCGGGGTCTATGAAAAGGCGCCGGCGGCCTCGCGCGCGCTTTGGACGCGCGAGGTCGCGCGCTCGGCGGAGAAGTTCGGCTGGTCCTGGGCCTACTGGCAGTTCGACCACGACTTCGCGCTGTTCGACCAGGCGACGCGCCGCTGGAACGCCCCGCTGCTGGAGGCGTTGAGCAGGTAGTGGAGCTTTGCTGAGGCCGAGATCGGGACAGGCGACGACAGGCGACTTGCTTCGGCGCCGACCCGGCGATAGAGCAGAAAAAAATTCCCGTCTTTTGCGGGTGACGCGTTCCCGGAAGGGTCATAATTTGACGTGTGCAGAGACTGGCGAGAGAGAGCGAGTTGACGGCGATGCGGATCGAAATCATTTCGACTGGCGCGCGGAGGACCAGGCGAGCCGGGCGGCTTGCCGCGCATCTGGCGTTCGCGCTGATGCTGGCGAGCCCGGCGGTCTCACAGCCGCAGCCCGCGGCGCCGGCGGTCGCCGCGGAGGAGGAGCCCCCGCATCAGAAGCCTGCGCATGACCCCGGCGCAAGAGTTTCGAAGTTCGAGGCCCGTCACATTCGTCATGCCTGCCGCGAGCGCGCCAACGAGCGCGCACTCAAGGGCCAGGAGCGCGAGCGGTACCTGTCGCGTTGTTTCTTCGGCCGCAGGGTGAACCGAAAGGAGCGTCGCGAATGCGCAAAGCTCGCCGCGGCGCAGGGGCTCGATAAGGCGGCGCAGCGCGATTTCGCGCAAAAATGCGTGGCCGAGAAGCGCGGCGCAAGGCCTGCAGACTGAAGCCTCACCAGAACTTCTGCACGTCGAAGGAGCGGCTGATCGCGAGGCCGGTCGTGAACTGGTCGCGCGATCCGAAATTGTTGGGAATGGGGCTCGCGGCGACGCTGCCGGTCAGGCGCTGCAGCCCGCCATAAACGGTGGCGTTGAGATTCGAGGTGATCTCGTAGCGGATCGTCGCCATGCCGCCAGCGGCCGTGAAGCCGCCGACCGCCTGATAGGAATAAAGCCTGCCGTTGAACGCCGCCTCGACCGGAGTCACCGAGTAATAAGCGTCGGCGTAACGGTTGTTGCCGAAGCTCAGCCGCGGCCCGAAGGAGAGCGTCAGGGCGTCGTAGCTTCCAAAGACGTCGGCGCCGAGCGCAGCCACGAGGCCCTTGTGTCCGTCGACGCCCTGCCGCAACTCCGAATGGGCGCGAAAATGCTCGGCCGGCGTAAAATCGGCGAAACCGCCGACCTCATGCGTCAGCGCCACCTGATGCACGCCGGGGATCGAGCCGCGGAAGAAGACGAAATTGGCGACGGGCCCGGCGCGAAGGCCGCCAGTGTCGAGGACCGCGACGCCAAAGCCGTCGTCGGGCGTGGCGAATCGTTCCGGCTCGCCCTTGGCGCGTACGGCTACTCCGGGAAACGGATAGGCGCGCAATTGCGCAGAGCCGGGGAAACTCGGCGCGAAGGCGCCGATGCCCTGCAGCGTGACGACATAGGTTTCGTCGCTCTTCGCCGCTTCGGAGCTCGGCGCATCGGCCTGCGGAGGCTCGGCGGCGCGCGTCGCCTGACTGCCCGCCAGCGAGGCGCCGAAGCCCAGGATGAAGAGAATCTTTGCCTTCATGAGCCGGTTCTTAACCGATTCGAAAGGATTCTGTCGAGCGCGGAAAATAGTGAGCGTTTTGGCGGAAATATGTCGGGAGGGGGAGCGCCGGGATTCGTGCGGAAGCGCCGCTATCCGCGGGTCTTCGCGAAGGCGCGCACGAGGCGGCGGGCGGCGACGAGACCCGCCACCACATGGCTTCGCCCGTAGTCGGCGATCGGATATCCGCCCAAAAAGCCGGCGGCGAAGTCGGTCACGACGGCGACGCCCGCAAAGGGCACGCCGTAGCGCCGCGCGAGGATCGCCTCCGGCGCCAGTGAAAAGCCGAGGACGTCAGCTCCGAGAGCCCGCGCCGCCTTGACCTCGGCGGGAGTTTCGAAGCTCGGGCCGGAAAACCAGATGAGGACGCCTTCCTGCAGGCCGACTCCCGCGGCGCTCGCAGCGGACCTCAGTCGCCGCAGCAGACGCTTGTCGTAAGCGTCGTTGAGATTGAAGCTATTCTTGTCGCCGGACGCGCCGATGAGCGGGTTCAACCCTTTGAAGTCGATGTGGTCGCTGACGGCGACGAGATTGCCCGGGTTGATCTGAGCATTGGCGGAAGTGACGAATCCGAGCGAGAAAATGCTGCGCACGCCGAGAAGTCCGAGCGTTTCGAACGCGCCGCCCATGAGGCTCGGGTCGCCGGTTTCGTGGAATTCCGGCCGTCCTTTGAGCACCAGGACCGGCGCGCCGTCGATGGCGCCGATGATCGCCTCGCCGCCAGGAACCTGCTCGGCGGGAAATTTGGGCAAGTCGCCGTAAGGAATCGCAATGGCTTTATCCAGGAGCTCGGCGACCGAGCTGAAATGACGTCCGAGCACGATCGCCGTCTCGGCGGAGCCAAGCTTGTTTCGCGACTTGATAATTTCCGTCGCAGCCGCCGCGTCGCTCATCTTGATCGTCCGCCTTCGCTCGTCAAACCGCGCCCTTCCGCATCCGCAGATTGGCAGCTCAGGACATGAAGCGCAACCTGAGCGATGCGATTCAGACAAGAAGGGCCCAGGCGCCGCCTCGAAATCGCCGCCTTATTTCGGTTCTTGGAACCGAGAGCGCGACGAAGATTCGCGCCGCCGGAAAACGCAACAGCAAGGCCGCCAGGCGCGGCCGAGATCTCAGAGGTCGAACGATATGAGGCTCAGAACGGTCATATCAGCGGCATGCGTCGGGGGAATCGCCCTGTCGCTCGGCGCCTGCGCAAGCACGGGGCCGGCGGCGCCGACCGTGCCCGTGATGCCCGCGCCAGGCCAGTCCTATAACAAGTTTCAACGCGATGACGCCTATTGCCAGAGCCAGGCGCAGGCCGCGATCGGCGGTCAGTCGCCTGGCCAGGCGGCGAACGACGCCGCCGTCGGCAGCGCCGTCATTGGCACAGCGCTCGGTGCGGCGGCGGGCGCAGCGATCGGCGCCGCGGCGCATCGTCCGGGCGAGGGCGCGGCGATCGGCGCCGGCAGCGGCCTCGTCGGCGGCAGCATTGCGGGAGCCAACAACGGCCGCGCTGCGGGCGCGGCGGTGCAGGGACGCTACGACACGGTCTACGCGCAGTGCATGTCCGCGCACGGTCACCAGGTCGGCGGCGGCCCGCCGCCCCCCGCCTACGGCGACCCCTATGGCCCGCCGCCCGGCCCCCCGCCGGGGCCCTATTACGGGCGACCGTACTGAAGATTGGGCCAGATCGTCGGCAGACGCGCCGTCGTTATGGAGATCAAAGCGAGCTCGCCGTTTCAGCTGCGGGCTCGTCGCCGTTTAGAGAAGCTCTCGTCGAAGTCCGCCTGCAACGGTCCAATCGCAAGCGTTTCGAGCGACTTGGAGCAATTTGACATCCCCGTCGAGGGGGTCCTATTTCTGCGGTTTCGGCTCCTCCAGCTCGTGGGAGCAGGGCTTTTCCAGATGACGTCATGGCTCGCCTATGAAGAGCTGCTCGATCGAGCCGAAGCCGCGCAGGGCGCGTTGCGCAACAGCCTCGAG
Organism: Methylocystis sp.; assembly: GCA_035319645.1. Classification (GTDB taxonomy): domain Bacteria; phylum Pseudomonadota; class Alphaproteobacteria; order Rhizobiales; family Beijerinckiaceae; genus Methylocystis. Next base: position 10,568 of record DATHCI010000192.1, read on the forward strand.
GCCCTCTGCGACGCAGCGAAGCCGATCAAAAGAGCGTTGCGCTCAGGCGAACGACGCGTGAATGTCGCGCGCGGGTACGACCTGCTTCGGGCGCGCGCGGTCGAGACGCCCTATGCCCGCCTCGAGAATAGATACGAGCCCGCGATCGGGCGAACGGTCGTCGATTTGAGCCCATGCGCGTTCGATCTCTCTGGAGCGGCCATCACGCAAGCGGGCGCGGTGATCGTCGACGATACGGCCTTCGTCTCCGAGTTTCGAAGCTCGCCTAAAATGTGGAGAGACTATGGGTTTTGGGGCATGGCCAGGAGCGATTTCGGCTTCGCCGGCTATGATCGGTCCTCCGAGACTTGCGTCGTCGATCATCCGGACCGCATGCCGTCGCTGCCGAGAGAAGATGTGTATTTCCTGTTCAACTCCAATCTGGCTCGGTCGAACTTCGGCCATTTCGTCCACGATCTCCTTGGTCAGCTCTGCGTCTACCATCATCTCGAAAGGCTCCTGCGCCGCAAGCTGCGGCCGCTGCTCATGGGCGGCGTCTGGGGTCTGACGCGATCCGACGGCTCGCCGTTCCGCTATGAGATGCTCAGCTTCCTTTTTGAGCAGCTCATCGCTCCCGTAGCCAGCGTCGTCGTGATCGGTCCGGCGGGCGCGCGCGTCCCGCATTGCTTCTCCGCGAAAACCGCGATGCCGGCCCCGGCCTTCCCGGGAGAGGTGGAAGTTTCAGTCGGCTCGTTCGTCTACGCCCACGAGCGACTTCGAGAAATCGCGACGAGGCATGCCGATCCTGCGAGGTCGCATGTGCGGATCCATGTCTCGCGCGCCGACGCGCCGGCGTCCGCGGATAGATGCTTCAGCAATCTGAACGAGGCGGAGCTGCTGCTCGCAGAGCGAGGCTTTTCTTCACTCACGGTTGGGAGCATGTCCGTCGTTGAGACCCTCGCCGCCTTTGCCCCCGCGGAGCACATTTGCGGGATTCATGGCGCGGGCCTCGTCAATTTCGTCTTTGCTTCAAGGCCCGTTCTCGTTACGGAGATCATGGACCATCCGACGTCCTGGCCGAGCATCGCGCTTTTGGGCGTCGCATTGGGCATGGACGTTCGACGCGTGAGCGCCTCGCCTCCCGGTCAAGAAACGGGCGGGCGCCCCTCCATCGATCTGAACCGGCTCGCAGAGGCGGTCGCCCGTCGAAACCCGCGGAGCGCGGGATAGAAAGGCGAGTAAGGGCCACGCCGACACAAAAAAAAGTCCTCGTCGTTGGCGCAGGCTTCGCCGGCGCGGTGCATGCGCGCGTGCTGGCCGACGCGGGCTGGCGCGTCGTCGTCATCGATCGACGCGATCACATCGGGGGCAATGCGTTCGACGAGGTGCTGAGCGGCGTTCGCGTGCACCGCTATGGCCCGCATCTGTTTCACACGAACAACCTCCAGGTCGTGAAGTGGCTCGAACGCTTCGCGCGCTGGGTTCCGTATACGCACAGGGTCAAGGCCAGACTCGAGGACGGGCGCCTTGTTCCTCTGCCCGTCAATCGTTCGACCATAAACGCGTTTCACGGCGTCGAGCTCGCCGACGAACAAGCGTGCCGCGAGTTTCTGGCCACGCTGCGGCCCCCCCTGACGGAGACGCGCAACGCCCGCGACGTCATCGAGAGCATGCTCGGTCCCGAAATGACGGAGCTGTTCTTCGCCCGCTACACGCGCAAGATGTGGGGGCTGGAACTGGAAGAGATTGCCGAAAGCGTCGTGCGGCGCGTAGTCGCGCGCTTCAATGATGACGATCGTTATTTTCCTCATGACAGGTATCAACAACTGCCCCAAAACGGCTACGCTTCGCTCTTCGAGCAGATTCTCGACAGCAAGAACATTGAGGTCCTGCTGCGAACGCCTTTCGAGACGAACATGGACCGCGCTTTTCGTTTCACTTTCAATTCCATGTCCATAGACGAATATTTTGGTTACGAATTCGGCCCCCTCCCCTATCGATCGATTCGCTTCCACACACACATATCCGACATCGATCGTTCAGAAGGATGCACGACTATAAACTATACTGACCAATCGATATTCACGAGAGAGACATTCTGGCACAATTTGCCGAACGCTATTGGGCCATCAGGATGCTATATAAAAACGGTCGAAGAGCCGTGCTCATATGAGGACAATAATTTCGAGAGATATTATCCACTGCGGACGCCGGATAATCGCTATGTGAGGCGCTATCACAAGTATAAAGCGCTCGCAAACGGCCTTGGAGCGCGGATTCAATTCATCGGGCGCTGCGGCGCCTACCAATATCTTGATATGGACCAGGTCGTCAATCAGAGCTTGATGTCGGCAAGACGTTGGCTTCAACGTCATACGTAAGATCTTCGCGCTGGCTGGCGCTCAAAAATTCGGCTCGATGCCGCCCGTCGCCAGAAAGTGCTCCAGCCAGTGAATGTCATAGATGCCGTTCTGCACGTCGGCGTTGCGCACGAGCGTGCGGAACAGCGGCAGCGTCGTATCGACGCCGTCGACGATGAACTCGTCTAGCGAGCGGCGCAAGCGCATCAGCGCCTCCGTGCGGTTGCGGCCATGCACGATCAGCTTGCCGATGAGCGAGTCGTAGTTCGGCGGGATCGAATAGCCCTGATAGGCGGCCGAATCCACGCGAACGCCGACGCCGCCCGGCGGGTGATAATAGGCGATGCGCCCCGGCGAGGGACGGAATGTCGAAGGGTGCTCGGCGTTGACGCGGCACTCGATCGCATGGCCGTAGAACCAGATGTCCTCCTGGCGCAGCGACAGCGGCGAGCCGGCGGCGACGCGGATCTGCTCGGCGACGAGATCGACGCCCGTGATCGCCTCCGTCACCGGATGCTCGACCTGGATGCGCGTGTTCATCTCGATGAAATAGAATTCGCCGTTCTCGTAAAGGAATTCGATCGTGCCGGCGCCGGCGTAGCGCAGCTCGCGCATCGCATGCGCGCAGATCTCGCCGATCCTGCGGCGCTCGTCCTCGTTCAGGGCCGGGGAAGGACTCTCCTCCCAGACCTTCTGGTGGCGGCGCTGCAGCGAGCAGTCGCGCTCGCCGAGATGCACCGCCGCGCCTTTGCCGTCGCCAAACACCTGGATCTCGATGTGGCGCGGCTTCTCGAGAAATTTTTCGAGATAGATCGTATCGTCGCCGAAGGCCGACTGGGCTTCCAGGCGCGCAGCGGCGACCGCCTCCACGAGCTCCTCGGCGTCGCGCGCGACTTTCATGCCGCGTCCGCCGCCGCCCGCCGCCGCCTTGACGAGCACGGGAAAGCCGATCGCCTCCGCCTCCGCAAGCGCTTCGGAAGCGGAGGCGATCGCGCCCTTCGAGCCCGGAACGCAGGGGATGCCGAGGCGATCGGCCGTGCGCTTCGCCTCGATCTTGTCGCCCATGACGCGGATGTGCTCGGCCCTGGGGCCGATGAAGACGATGTTGTGCTCTTCCAATATCTCGGCGAAGCGCGCGTTCTCGGAGAGGAAGCCGTAACCGGGATGCACCGCGTCGGCGCCCGTGATCTCGCAGGCCGAGAGCAGGGCCGGGATATTGAGATAGGACTCGCGCGCGGGGGGCGGTCCGATGCAGACCGACTCGTCGGCGAGCTTGACATGCATCGCATGCGCGTCGGCCGTTGAGTGCACGGCGACCGTGGCGATGCCGAGCTCCTTGGCCGCGCGCAGGATGCGCAACGCGATTTCGCCGCGATTGGCGATCAGGATTTTGTCGATCATCGGGCCCGCGCGCCTTACTCGATCACCATCAGCGGCTCGCCATATTCCACAGGCTGCCCGTCCTCGACGAGCACCGCAGTCACGACGCCGGCGCGGTGCGCGACGATGTCGTTGAAGGTCTTCATCGCTTCGATCAGCAGCAGCTTGTCGCCAGCCGAGACGCGAGAGCCGACTTCGACGAATGTCCGGGCGTCCGGGCTCGGCCTCAGATAGGCGGTCCCGACCATTGGAGATTTGATTGCGCCGGGATGATCGGCGACGCTCGTTGCGGGAGCTTCGTCCTGAGGCCGTTCCGGCTTATGCGTCCCTGGGGCCGGAGCGGGCGGCGGGGGCGGGTGCGCGGGGACGGGGGCGGCGTAGACGACGGGCGCGGCGACGGCGCGCGCCGCCCGAATACGCAGGTCGCCCTTCTCGATCTCGATCTCGGAGAGGTCGGAGCCCGCGAGCAGGCTCGTGACGAGACGCAGCAGGTCTTCCTCGCGCGTCGGCTCGCCAGCGGGGGCGGCGGTCTTGTCTTCGTCGAAACGGGGTTCGGTCTTGCGCGACATCGCCCTTCAGCTCTTGTTTAAGTTTCGCTGGCGAAGACCGCCTCGAGCGCCAGCGCGTAGGACAGCGGCCCGAATCCCGCGACGACGCCCTTCGCGACGGGCGAGACATAGGAGCGGTGGCGGAATTCTTCGCGCGCATGCGGATTGGAGAGATGCACCTCGACGACGCGGGCGTTCGCGCCCTTGATCGCGTCATGGAGGGCGATGGAGGTGTGCGTGAGCGCGCCCGCGTTGAGGATGACCCAGGCCCCGGCGGCCCCGGCCTCCTGCACGAAGGTCACGAGCTCGCCCTCGCTGTTCGTCTGCTTGAACGTCAGCAGGGCGCCCTGCGCGGCGCAGCGCTCGGCAAGCGTCGCGCGGATGTCGTCCAGCGTCGCGCGCCCATAGATCTCGGGCTCCCGCGAGCCGAGCAGATTGAGATTGGGTCCGTTGAGGACATGGACGGAGAGCATTTTTTTTCGCGAAGCGCCGCCTGAAGCAGGGATTGGGGATCGAGGCGCCCGTTTCTTAGCTGCTCCGGCGGAGGAAAGAAAGCCTGGGCGGCGGCGGAAGCCTGATTGCGGCTGGTCCGCGCACGAACGCCCGATGGAGATGCAGCTTCTGCAGGCGAGCGAGGGCGGTTTCTTGAATCGGCCTTTGTCGCGTCAGAGTGTTGATCGCCGCTCGAGGTTGCAGAGAGTTTTCACCCTAACCCTCTCCCCGCAAGCGGGGAACGGGAACAAACCTCAATACCGATAATGCTCCCGCGTGAACGGGCCGCTCACCGGCAGGCTAAGATAGCCCGCCTGCTGATCGGTCACCTTGGTCAGCTTCAGTCCCTTCATCCGGCCGTTTCGCGACCCGGTGAATCGCCCTGGTCCTTCGCAAGCGCCTCATGGACCGCGCGCCTCCAGGCGCGCAGTTACTTAATCCGACGTGTTGCGAGCCTGGAGGCTCGCGGTCCGCTCGACTCAATACCGATAATGCTCCGGCTTGAACGGACCCGTAACCGGCAGGTTCAGATAGGCCGACTGCGCTTCCGTCATCTTGGTCAGCTTCGCGCCGATCTTGTCGAGGTGCAGCGACGCCACTTTCTCGTCGAGGCGCTTCGGCAGCGTGTAGACTTCCTTCTTGTATTGCCCCTGCTTCGTGAAGAGCTCGATCTGCGCCAGCGTCTGGTTGGTGAAGGACGCCGACATCACGAAGGACGGATGGCCCGTCGCGCAGCCGAGATTGACGAGGCGTCCCTCCGCCAGAAGGAGGATGCGCTTGCCGTCGGCGAACTCGATCTCGTCGACCTGCGGCTTGACATTGTGCCACTTGAGATTGCGCAGGCCCGCGACCTGGATCTCGCTGTCGAAATGGCCGATGTTGCAGACGATGGCGCGGTCCTTCATGCGGCGCATGTGGTCGAGCGTGATCACGTCGACATTGCCCGTCGCGGTCACGAAGATGTCGGCGCGCGCCGCCGCGTCGTCCATCGTCGTGACCTCATAGCCCTCCATCGCCGCCTGCAGAGCGCAGATCGGGTCGATCTCGGAGACGAGCACGCGGCAGCCGGCATTGCGCAGGCTGGCAGCAGAACCCTTGCCGACGTCGCCGAAGCCCGCGACCATCGCGACCTTGCCGGCCATCATGACGTCGGTCGCGCGTCGGACGCCGTCGACGAGCGACTCGCGGCAGCCATAAAGATTGTCGAACTTCGACTTCGTGACCGAGTCGTTGACGTTGATCGCCGGGAAGAGGAGCTTGCCCTCCTTCTGCATGATGTAGAGGCGATGCACGCCGGTCGTCGTCTCCTCGGTCACGCCCTTGATCGCTTCGGCGTTGCGCTTGTACCAGCCGGGATTGGCCTTCAGGCGCTTCTTGATCGCGGCGAAGAGGACGGACTCCTCCTCATTGGTCGCCCCATCCAGGAACGCCGTGTCGCCGCCCTCGGCGCGCAGCCCCAGGTGAATGAGCAGCGTCGCATCGCCGCCGTCGTCAAGGATCATGTTCGGCGCGCCGCCGTCCGCCCATTCGAAGATGCGGTGCGTGTAGTCCCAATAGTCCTCGAGGCTCTCGCCTTTCCTCGCGAAGACCGGCGTGCCGGAGGCGGCGATGGCGGCGGCCGCGTGGTCCTGCGTCGAATAAATGTTGCAGGACGCCCAGCGCACCTCGGCGCCGAGCGCCTGCAGAGTCTGGATCAGCACCGCCGTCTGGATCGTCATATGCAGCGAGCCGGCGATGCGGGCGCCCTTCAGCGGCTGGGTCGGACCATATTCGGCGTGCGTCGCCATGAGGCCCGGCATCTCGGTCTCGGCGATGGCGATCTCCTTGCGGCCCCAGTCGGCGAGTCCGATGTCGGTCACCGCATAGTCGTTGAAATGCTTGGTCATGGGCTTCCTTAGCGGTTGAACGCGGCGCGCGCGGCGCGCTGCCAGATTGGGCGGCCTGCTAGCACAGCTCTACCCCGTTTTCAATAAAGATATGTGCAACTCTTTATGTGTCACGCCAGAGCCAGCGCCCGCACCACGATGTCGATGAGCTTGATGAAGACGAAGGGCGCGATGACGCCGCCGACGCCATAGATGAGCAGATTGCGGCGCAACAAGGCGGCGGCGCCGATCGGGCGATAGGCGACGCCGCGCAGGGCGAGCGGGATCAGCGCGATGATGATCAGAGCGTTGAAGATCACCGCCGAAAGGATTGCGGAGCTCGGCCCGAGCCGCATGATGTTGAGCGCTTCGAGCTCGGGATATGCGGTGGAGAACAGCGCCGGGATGATCGCGAAATATTTCGCCACGTCATTGGCGATCGAGAAGGTCGTCAGCGCCCCGCGCGTCATAAGCAGCTGTTTGCCGATCGCCACGATCTCGATGAGCTTCGTCGGATCGGAGTCGAGGTCGACCATGTTGCCCGCCTCGCGCGCCGCCTGCGTGCCGGTCTGCATCGCGACCCCGACATCGGCCTGCGCGAGCGCGGGCGCGTCGTTGGAGCCGTCGCCGCACATGGCGATGAGCCGGCCTCCCTGCTGCTCCTTGCGGATATAGGAGAGCTTATCCTCGGGCTTCGCCTGCGCGAGGAAGTCGTCGACGCCCGCCTCGCCCGCGATCGCCGCTGCGGTGATGGGATTGTCGCCCGTCACCATCACGGTCTTGATCCCCATTGCGCGCAGCTCGGCGAAGCGCTCCTTGATGCCCGGCTTTACGATGTCCTTGAGGTGCACGACGCCGAGCAGGCGGTTATTATCGCTGACCGCGAGCGGCGTGCCGCCGGTGCGCGAGATCTCTTCGACCGCCCGGTTGAAGCCGCGCGGCGCCTGCGCCGCCTCCACGCCCGCCTGCGCCAGGATCGCATCGACCGCGCCCTTGCGCAGGCTGCGCCCCTCGATGTCGACGCCGGAGATGCGCGTATGCGCAGAGAAGGGCGCGACCTTCACATCCACGCTCAGGGCGGGCGGCTCGAGCCCATAGCGGCTGCGCGCCAGCGCGACGATCGAACGCCCTTCGGGCGTCTCGTCGGCGAGAGACGCGAGCAGCACGGCTTCGACGAGCGCGCGCTCCGGCGTGTCGCCGACAGGAATGAAGGCGTCGGCCATGCGATTGCCGAAGGTGATCGTGCCGGTCTTGTCGAGCAACAGCGTGTCGACGTCGCCGGCCGCCTCCACCGCTCGACCCGACGTCGCGACGACGTTGAAGCGGATGAGGCGGTCCATGCCGGCGATGCCGATGGCCGAGAGCAGCCCGCCGATCGTTGTCGGGATCAAACAGACGAGCAGGGCGATGAGGATGCTGACCGAGACGACCTTGCCCGAATAAAGGGCGAGCGGCCACAGCGTCACGCAGACGACAAGGAAGATGATCGTGAGCCCCGAGAGCAGGATCGACAGCGCGAGCTCGTTCGGCGTCTTCTGGCGCTGCGCGCCCTCGACGAGCGCGATCATGCGGTCGAGGAAGCTCGAGCCCGGCGCCGCGGTGATGCGCACCTTGATGCAGTCCGAGAGCACCGTCGTGCCGCCGGTGACCGCCGAGCGGTCGCCGCCGGCTTCGCGGATGACGGGCGCGGACTCGCCGGTGATCGCCGACTCGTTCACCGAGGCCACGCCCTCGATGACCTCGCCGTCGCCGGGGATCACGTCGCCCGCCTCGACCACGACCACGTCGCCGACCCTGAGATCCAGCGCCGAGACGCCTTCGACGACGTCCTTCATGCCGCTCTTGCCCGCGGGGTCGATGAGGCGCTTCGCATGGGCCTCGCTGCGCGTGCGCCGCAGCGCGTCCGCCTGCGCCTTGCCGCGCCCTTCGGCGACGGCCTCGGCGAAATTGGCGAACAGCACCGTGAACCAGAGCCACGCTGCGATCTGCCCTGTGAAGGAGGTCGAGTCCGCCCGCTCCAAAAAATCGCGCACAAAGAAGGCCGTCACGACGGCCGAGACGACCTCGGTGACGAAGATGACCGGGTTCTTCGCGAGCTTGCGCGGATCGAGCTTCTTCAGCGAGTCGAGCGCGGCGCGCGAGACGATGGCGCGATCGAAGAGGCCCGGCGCGACGGCTTTAGACGACATTGGACGCACTCCTGCATCTGCTGCGGACGGAACGTTTGTCACTGCGAGCGAAGCGCAGCAGTCCACGGGTCGCGTGAGTCCCGCCTGGGTTTCGGCGCAGTTCGCCGCGGCCCACAAAAAGGGTTGCGCCCGTGGCCCTGGATTGCCGAGCTCCGCTCGCAATGACGCTCTTCATCGTGCTTCGACCCTAAAAGGTCTTGCTGGCCAGCAGCAGGAAGTGCTCGACGATCGGGCCAAGCGCCAGCGCCGGAAAATATTGCAGCAGATAGAGGATCACGATGACGCCGAGCAGCAGGCCGACGAACAGCGGTCCATGGGTCGGGAAGGTGCCGGCCGACGGCGGCGCCTTCTTTTTGGCCGCGAAGGAGCCGGCCAGCGCGAGAACCGGGATCACATAGGCGAAGCGTCCCAGGAACATGGCGATCCCGAGCGTCGTGTTGAACCAGATCGTGTTTGCGTTGAGACCCGCGAAGGCCGAGCCGTTGTTGGCCGCCGTCGACCCATAGGCGTAAAGGACTTCCGAGAGACCATGCGGCCCGTTGTTGCCGAGACCGTCCAGCGCCGTCTGGAGCAGCACGGAGGCGGCGGAAAGGCCAAGCACGGTGAAGGGATAGACGAGCACGGCGAGCATCGCGAGCTTCATCTCGCGCGCCTCGATCTTCTTGCCGAGATATTCCGGCGTGCGCCCGACCATGAGGCCGGCGACGAAAACGGCGATGACGACGATGACGAGGAAGCCGTAGAGCCCCGCGCCGACGCCGCCGGGAGAGATGCAGCCGAGCAGCAGATTGAACAGCGGCGCGAGGCCGCCGAGCGGCGTGAAGGAGTCGTGCATCGAATTGACGGCTCCCGTGCTCGTGCCGGTCGTTGCGACGGCGAAGAGCGCGCTCGTCGCGACGCCGAAGCGCGTCTCCTTGCCCTCCATGTTGCCGGGCGCGGGCTCGACGCCGAGCTCGGTCAGCAGCGGATTGGCCGCGGCCTCGGACCAGTAGGTCAGCGACAAGCCGGCGCCGAAAATCACGGCCATGGCGACGAGGATGGCGCGCCCCTGGCGCGGGTCGCCGACCGCGCGGCCGAAGGCGAAGACGGTCGCGACCGGCAGCACGAGCAGCGCCCAGATCTCCACAATGTTGGAGAAGGCGTTGGGGTTCTCGAAGGGATGCGCGGAATTGGCGTTGAAGAAGCCGCCGCCGTTGGTGCCGAGCTCCTTGATCGCCTCCTGGCTCGCGACCGGACCGATCGAGATCGCCTGCGACGCGCCCTCGAGAGTCGTAGAGTCGACGGCGCCGGCGAGCGTCTGGGGGACGCCGCAGAGCACGAGCAGCAGCGCGATGAAGAAGGCGAACGGCAGCAGCAGATAGAGCGTCGCGCGCGTCATATCGACCCAGAAATTGCCGAGGGTCGAGGAAGAGGCGCGCGCGAAGGCGCGTATCAGCGCGAAGGCCATGGCGAGGCCCGTCGCGGCGGAAACGAAATTGTGGACGGTGAGCCCGAGCATTTGCGTCAGATGACTCATCGTCGTCTCGCCGCTGTAGCTCTGCCAGTTGGTGTTGGTGATGAAGCTCAGCGAGGTGTTGAACGCAAGATCGGGCGCGACCGGATCGAAGCCGCGCGGATTGAGCGGCAGATAGCTCTGCAGCCGCTGGATTGCATAGAGCGACAGGAAGCCCGCAAGGCTGAAAGCGAGCATGGAAAGCGAATAGGCGAGGGCGCCTTGCTCGCGGCTCCGATCGACGCCGGCCAGGCGGTAGAAGCCGCGCTCCAGGGGGCCGAAGACAGCGTCGAAGGGCGTGGGCTCGCCGGCCATGACGCGATGGACATAGGCGCCGAGCGGCGCGGCCGCTCCGAGGACGAGCGCCAGCACCAGAAGAATCTGCAGCAGGCCGACCATGGTCATATCTCAGGCTCCCGCCCTAGTAGTCTTCGGGATGCAGCAGCGTGTGGAAGAGGAAGGCGCAGAGCGCCAGGGCCACCACAAGGCCGATCAAGGGTTCCGCCATGGGATTGCTCGCGAGACTCTAAAGGCGCTGGCAGGCTCGGGCGTAAAGCGCCGTGATGGCGAAGAGCAGCAGGCCGAGACCGAGATAGACCAGATCGAGCATGACCTTCTCCTTATACCGTTCGGCAACATGATGCCGCCGCTGTCAGGGTTCAATGCGGAAAGCTTGTCGCGGGCGCAAGGAATGCGTAAGGAAACCCGGCCAGGGCGCTTTAGCTTAGCGCCCGGGCCCGCGAAAGGAAAGCAAAGGCCGCAATGAACGCCGTGGTCTCTCCGCCCTCGCCCTACAGCGCCTCGACGGCGCAGTCGAAGATCGAGGCGCACACGCTCTCCGTGCTCGTCGACAACGAGCCGGGTGTGCTGGCGCGGGTCGTCGGGCTGTTCTCGGGCCGCGGCTACAATATCGAGAGCCTGACGGTCGCCGAGGTCGCCCACGCCGAGCATCTCTCGCGCATCACGATCCGCACCTCCGGCGCGCCGGAGACGATCGAGCAGATCCGCCACCAGCTGGAGCGTCTCGTGCCGGTGCGCCAGGTGACGGATCTGACGATCGGCGGGCGGAGTCTCGAGCGCGAGCTCGCGTTGGTGAAGGTGAAGGGGCGCGGCGAGAACCGCAATGACGCCCTGCAGCTCGCCGAAGCCTTCCGCGCCAGGGTCGTCGACGCGACGATCGAGAGTTTCATCTTCGAGCTGACGGGCAGGCCCGACAAGATCGACGAATTCGTCGACCTCATGCGCCCGATCGGCCTCGTCGAAGTCTCGCGCACGGGCGTTGCGGCGATCTCGCGCGGGCCGGAGCCGATTTGATTTTGGAGACGGGCGCGCGCATCTTCGTTTGATGGAAGGAGGGCGAGGCCATGACGATCACGCTTGAACTCTCACCCGATGTCGAAGCTCGGCTCGCGGGTCTGGCGGCGGCGCGCGGCCTGTCTCTGCCTGAATTTTTGCGACGCGTGCTCGAGGAGCAGGCCCCGTCGCCCGCGTCACCAGGTCTTTCGGACGCGCAATGCGCCGAGGCTTGGCGAGAGGCCGCCAGGGGGCTGCCGAACACTCCGCCGCTTTCCGATGAGGCGATCAGCCGCGACAGCTTATACGGCGCGCGCGGATAGGTGAGCATTCTCGTCGACACAAATGTGCTGTTACGTCGAACACAGCCCGACCACGCTTTTTATACTGTTGCGGTCGCAAGCGTCGCGCAGCTGGTGGCAAGCGGAGAGAGGCTACATTTCACGGCGCAGAACATTTCGGAATTTTGGAATGTCGTCAGCCGTCCGATCGAAAATAACGGGCTTGACTGATCTTCTACGCTTCGATTTTGCAAGCCATTGATGGCGCGTCAAAGACCGCTTCCGGAAAGCGGCTTGGCGCTACATTTCGGGGCTAGGCGGGGTCAGGCGGCTTCCATCTGGCGCAGCGTTGGGGGCAGCGCGACGCAGGCGGCGCGTAGCGCCAGGCTCGCGGCCGCCCGCGGCGCCGTGCGCAGCAGGAAGCGCTTGCCGTCCTGCTCGACCTCGGTTTCCGTCACAGAGTCGAGATCGAAGAGTGTCTCGGGCCAGCAAAAGGTCTTGCCGAGAGCGCAAACGCGATCTTCGAGCTCTTTTTTCAAGACCAGCGCCAGAAAGCTGCAGGACGCGTGGCCGCGAATGGTCTCGTCGAGCTTGTGAAAGATCGGACGCGTCTCGAAAAGGCTTTTCGAGGTCCGGAAAACGCGCTCCACCCTCCACAAATTCTTGTCGCAGATCATCGCTTCGAGCGGCGAGAGATCGGTGTTGGCGCGCAATACGAACACCCCGTCGAACTTCGCGTCCTCTCCCGCCCTGGCGCTGTCGATGGCGAAGCCGCCTTCTTCCGGGGCCTTCAAAAACCGCCGATAGCCCTTGTTGCCGACGAGCGCCTTGTCGCCCTTCTCGAGCTGCTTCTCCAGCGACGCCAGGATCGCCGCTCGGCTCGCCGCGTCCTTCTTCATCTCCTCGAGATTGCGGCAGACGACGTAGCGCCGCTCCGCCAGCGTGACGGCCTCGGCCTCATAATCCACATCCTTGTCGCGCCTGGCGATGACCAGCGGAACGAACGGGGCCTCGTCGCCGAGTACGAGCTCGCGCGCCAGCCTGTCGGAGCGCTCGCGGACGCCGAGAATGTAAGAGAGCCCGCGCGCTTCGAACTCGGCGATCGTCTCCTCAGCTATCATGCCGCGATCCGCGACGATGCAGACGCGCTCAATGGCGAAGCGCTTGCGCAGCCGGTCGATCACGGGGATGAGGCTCGTCGCGTCGGCGGTGTTTCCCGGCCACATCTCGGCTCGCACACGGGCCTGCCGTCGCCGTCGAGCACGAAGGCGAGGATCATCTGCTTCAAGTCAGGGCGATGGTCCTTGGAGAAGCCGCGCGCGCCGAGCGTCTGGCCGCCTTCGCCCTCGAAACAGGGGCGCGTCGTGTCCATGAACACGAGGTCGAGCTTGGCGAAGAGATCGCGCCGTCGCGAAAACAGCTCTTCCTCGACGCGGTCGGAGCCGCCGCCGAGCAGGCGGCGCAGCACGGTGAGGAAAATGTCGCGCTCGAGCGGGAAGCCATGCCTGCGGGCGCGGGCGAAGTCCTCCACGACCTTGCGGCAACCGTCTCTTGCCACTGACGCTCGAAGACGAGCTCCGGGCCGATGCGCCGCTCGGCGGCGACGGCCGCGCAGCCCTGCGAGACGGCCTCGACGACGGTGGCTTATTGAGCGAAGCGGGCGCCGGAGCGCAGGAGGCGCTCCAATTGCCCGCTGTCGCGCAGATCCTCGACGCGTCCGAGCGTGGCGATGACCTGCTGGCGCACCCTGGCGCCGTCGCCGCGGCTCTCGACGATCTGCAGATAGGCGCGTCCGCCTGCGGTCTTCTTCCGGAAATACATGGCGGCGAGCGCGTCCCCGACTCGTTCGTGGCGCGCACAGGATTCTTTGCGGTCGCCTCTATGTCAGGGGGACTAGAAACAAAACGTGGCGCGACATTTTGGTGTCCCTCCACCTCCCACAACCGGGAAATCAACGGCTTACATGGCCCTCGGGGACTCGAAAAGTAAAAGATCAGTCGGAGCCCCCTCCCGACATCGAAAAGCAAATTTCGGCGTGAAATTTTTGGAGGCAGGGGGGATTTAGAATTGCTGGCGCCGGCCAGGGCCTCGAAACTCCGGAAGCCGGATAGCAGACGATAATGAATCCCGCGGCCACAGGAGCCGGCTGCTAGCCTGGAACGTCTCTCCGCGGCGGGAAGGGCGGCATGCGCTGTGATCCGCGAGCGAAGCTGGGTTTGACGTTTAACTAGACATAGTCTATAGGAAATATAATCTAATAATCTCGTCACTCACTCAGTCGAGCGCCCCCATGCAAGACCTGCCCCCTCAGAGAGCGCCTTCCCTTCGGCAACTCCCGCTCGCCTCTATAATTTGCGCGCTTGGCATGGGATTTTCCCAGCCAACCGCCCGCGCCCAATCCTCACCTCTAGCCAAGCCGACGGACGCGCCGACACCGATCGCTCAAACGCAGGACGTGCATGAGCACCATCAGGACGAGCAGCCGGTTGCTTCCGCCTCCGTTCCGGAAGTTCATGTCAATGGTGAACACTCTCATGGCGATGGCCCCGGAGCGAAGCGAAAAGACGAAGTGCTCAAAAAAACGCCCCAGTCGGGCAATGTGGTCACGAGCACCACCATTACAGACCAGCAGATCGACAATTTGACCGACGTGTCGCATTATGTCGCGGGCTATCGTCCCAATATTGCTCAACCGCGCTCGTCTCGCATGACGATCCGCGGAGTGGGCATCGCGGGTTCTGGCGGCTCGGGCTACCAGTCCGACACGGGGTATATCGTCGACGACGTTTATTGGGCCTTCCCCGGCTTCCAGTGGGGCGACCTCATAGACCTCAGCTCCGTCGAGATTCTCTACGGCCCCACGGGCACCGCGGGAAGCAAGAACACCAATGTCGGCTCGCTCATCTTCCACACGCAACTGCCGTCATTCGAGGACAAAACGACGATCGGCCTCAATTACGGGACCTATAACCGCACGCGCGACACGGTCAATGCGACAGGAACTCTGATCAAGGATACGCTTGCCTACCGCTTGGCGGGGTATATAAACCATGGCGACGGCGATTATCGAGATGGCTACAGCGGCTCCACCTACCAGGAAACCAACCGCGCGGGCCTTCACCTGCAGCTCCTCGGCGCCGGCGAGGATTGGAGCGACCGCTTCAGCTTTATTTACAATGGTTCGAACGAGCACAATGACTATCTGACGGGAACGGTCGGTGATACGAGCCTCGTCTACGCCAATTTCACATTGCCAAAGTCGACGTTCTTCCAAAACCTGTGGAATAAGCTCCGCTGGCCAGTCCTCACGACGGACGCGAACACGCCCTATATCGCGCGCGACGGACGGGACCCGTCGCACTCCTTGATGCTGACTAATACTTACAGTCAGATGATTGGCGACAACACCTTTAAATCGATTTCCGCAGTGGGCTATGACGCCTTTCGCCAGATGGGTTTTGCGGACAACCAGCTGCTCGAGCTCGGATTCGGTTCGGGCGGCATGGACAGTTACGTGCTGCAGACGTCGCAGGAGTTTAGACTGTCGTCGCCGAAAGACGAGCCCTTGGAGTGGACGACGGGTCTCTTCACCTATTACGAAGCGCTCGAAGATCGCATGCATCACTGGGAGTTCGGCTACAACTCCGCTTCATGGCTCGGATATCCCGGCGCGCTGCCAGGCCTGGAGCCGTGGTGGCTGACCAAATCCGGCGACTTTCAGGCGGCTCTCTATGGGCAGGCCACTTGGCGCGTCGATGATCAGACCGCGATCACTCTCGGCTTGCGTGACAGTTATGAAGATCGCTACAAGGCGACCAAATTTCAGACCGGCTGGCTCTACGGCCTCCCTGTGACGCCTGCGCAGCAGGCGTTTGCTATGGCCGCGGCCGGCGGATATTTTCCCTCCGACTCCGGCGGCTTTACGCATTTTCACAACGGTGTCACTGCCATCCTCAATCCGCAATATAAGTTGAATGAGAACGTGCTGCTGTACGCGCTTATAGGCCGTGGCGACAAGGCGGGGGCCGTCAACTCCACAGCTACCGATATCGCCGCTTACAGCAATGCGACAAAGACCTTCACTTTAGGCGCCTTCTCGCCGCCCTTCACAAAAGGCGAAATTTCCTGGGACTATGAGCTTGGGGCGAAAACAAACTGGCTCGACGGCAAGCTGATCTCGAACGTCAACCTCTATTGGAACGATCTCTTCAACTTCCAGATCACCCAGACAAGGACGATTTCGACATCTCCGGTGCTGGTCACGCAATCTTATCTCGGCAGCGCGCCGCATGTACGCCTGCGCGGCGTGGAATTCGTGCAGCAATGGTCGCCCATCGAGGAGCTCACGTTCACGCTGAACGGCGCCTATACTGAAGCGCGCTATATCGACTACCCCGACGCGCCATCGCCGACGGACTGGACCTTCTCCGGCGGCCCGGCGACGCTACCGCTCACCAACACGCGCGTCACAGGTCTCCCCTGGTGGCAAATCAACGGCGGCTACGCCTATCATCGTCCCGTCGGCCGCCTGCTCGCCGCCCTAGGCGGCTGGCTCGGCGAGCAGAACTACACGGTGTTTCACTACACGAACGCGAGCTGGTATGACAAACAGCAGTTCACGAATCCGTGGTCGCTCATCCAATATTGGCAGCCAGCCTATGTCATGTTCGACGCGGGCTTCGGCTTCCATACGGACGATCGACGTTTCCAGGTGACTTTCTGGGGGAAGAATCTGTTTAACAATAGACCTTGGACCTCCTGGTCGCCGGGCGCGAGCTCGGCGCCGACTACCGTTGGCGTTTCGACCTCAGGGCCGCGCTTGTTGGGCGTGACGTCGACTTACACATTCTGATGCACAAAAGACACGCCAGCGCTCGCCGAAGAATGGCATTTTCTGTCTTCCCTTGCGGAGGTGTCAGGAATTGGCGGACGCGCATGCCGGCCGAGAACGGTGGCCGACTCTATGGCGCGTCACACTTGAGAAGCACTGAGAATTGCGACTACGCCCCAGGCCTCCGATAAAGAACGACCATCTCTCTCAGCGGGCGCCTGGCGATTCCCTCGCCCAGCTCTGCGGGCTGTCGGCGCCAATGCGAGACCAAGCCCGACGCCAGCGTCGGCCCAGGTCCAGGCGCCCTGTCGAGCGTAATTGCGGTCCGCTTGCGTCGTCACTAAGGGAAATTTGCGCTCGAAGCTCGCCGCTGCGCGCGAGGGCGTCGTCGCCGCAAGCCCGCCCAACAGACTGGCCTGCCCGAGCATGAAGGCATTGGAGCCCACGCTGCGCGGACGACGCGCGCTCATTTCCGACGCCGACAGACGACAGGAGCGACTGCCGGCCGACTTAATCATATTTTTCTAGTATGTATATTGACTTTTCTGAGTTTGACGCCGTATCCTGTGAACGTGGCTGCGCCCAGTCCGACCCACAGCCTGAGTCGTCGTCAAGCGCCGCCAAGTCCAAGTTCTCGGCAGAGCGCCCGAGATGGACGAGTGATCAGATCGTTTTGGGGTCGGGAGGAAATCGGGTCCGCCGGGCAGATCTCTAAACGACGTTCGCAATCGCCAAGGGTCTCGAAATGAGCAAGACAATGAATAGAGCGTGTGCGGCCCTCATTTTGAGCGCGACGACCGTGGCCGTGGCGATGGCCGCCGAGGATAAGGCCGGGGACGGCAGGCTGGGCGCGTCCGCGCATCCGCATTGGTCCTACCAACCGGTCCAAAGTCCGCTTCCCCGCGCAGTAAACGAAACCCGCTGGGTGCGCGGACCGATCGACGCATTCATCCTCGGGCCGATCGAGGCGAAGGGCCTGAAGCCGTCGGCCGATGCCGATCGAGCCGCTTTTATCCGCCGAGCGACGTTGGACGTTTGGGGCGTCATTCCGGCTCCCGAGACAGTGGCGGAGTTTGTCAATGACTCGTCGCCCGACGCCTATGAAAAACTGGTCGATCGCCTTCTGGCATCTCCTCATTTCGGCGAACGTCAGGCCCGCCGCTGGCTCGATCTCGCGCGCTATGCCGACAGCGCTGGATTTCAAGGCGACGAGACACGGCCCAATTTCTATCGCTATCGGGATTACGTCATCAACGCCTTCAACAGCGACAAGCCGTTTTCTCGCTTCATTCAGGAGCAGATCGCCGGCGACGAATTGGCGCCTGACGATCAAGATGCGCTCGTCGCCACCGGATTCCTGTTCAGTTTCCCCGACAATGTGAACGCGCGCGATCTCGTAGCCCGAAAATATCAGGTTGCGACCGAGGTCACGGACACTGTTGGCTCCGTCTTTCTCGGGACGACGATTGGTTGCGCGCGCTGCCACAATCACAAAACCGACAAAATCAGTCAGAAGGATTATTACTCGTTGCAGGCGTTTTTCGTAAATACGAGCGTCGATGAGAAAACCCCCGTCAAAATTCAATCGGACGCCGAAGCGCAGTTCAAGGCAAATCAAGAAAAATATAACGAAGCTACCAAGAGCATCAGGAGCAGACGAAAAGAAATTATCGTGCAGTTTAGAGACGTCCTGTCCGCCTTCAACAAAGAGCGCTACGAACCCAGCAGCCAGCCGCACATTTTGAAGCCGGAACGCGAGTGGGATGCGGTCGATCGTTGGATCAACAACCGAGTAGCGATCAACTCCACGGACGATCGTCTCGGGAATTTCCTGCGCAATCTTCCCGACGACGTGTACGCCCGCTTCGCGGCGAAAGGCCCGGACGACAACCGTCCTGGTCCAAAGATCACTCTGTCGCATGACGAGTTCAGAAAGCTCGCCGACGAGTACAAGCAACTGACGGAGGACCTGAAGAAATTCGACTCCCTCAAGCCCGTCGGCTCGAACACGCTGACGGCGGC
>DATHCI010000193.1:0-7722 GCA_035319645.1 Methylocystis sp.
CGGCGAAGCTGAATTACGCGCAGGCGCAGGCGGCGATCGACGGGCGCCCGGACGAGACGACGGCGCCGCTGCTCGAGGACGTGCTGCGTCCGCTATGGGCGGCCTATGAGGCGACGACGCATGCGCGCAAGGTCCGCGCGCCGCTCGACCTGGATCTGCCGGAGCGCAAGATCCTGCTGAAGCCCGACGGCTCGTTCGACCGGGTCGTGATTCCGCCGCGCCTCGAGGCGCATCGGCTCATCGAGGAGTTCATGATCCTAGCCAATGTCGCAGCGGCCGAGACGCTGGAGGAGAATCGCCAGCGTCTCATCTATCGCGCCCATGACGAGCCCTCGCGCGAAAAGCTCGCGGCCCTCTCGGAATTTCTGGCCACGATCGGGGTCAAATTCGCCAAGGGGCAAACTGTGCGCGCCGGCCATTTCAATGTGATTCTCGCGCGCGTGAAGGGCCGTGAGCACGAGCACATCGTCAATGAGATCGTGCTGCGCACGCAGGCGCAAGCCGAATACACGCATGAGAATTACGGCCACTTTGGCCTGAACCTGCGGCGCTACGCGCATTTCACCTCGCCGATCCGGCGCTATGCCGATCTCATCGTGCATCGCGCGCTGATCGGCGCGCTGAAGCTCGGACCCGGCGCGCTGCCGGAGACGGGCGCGGGCGAGCTCGCCGAAATCGCCGCGCGCATCTCCGCCGCCGAGCGGCGCGCGATGGCCGCGGAACGCGAGACGGTCGACCGGCTCATCGCCGCCCATCTCGCCGACCAGATCGGCGCGACCTTCACGGCGCGCATTTCCGGGGTCACGCGGGCGGGGTTGTTCCTGCGCCTTGTGGAGACGGGCGCCGACGGCTTCGTCCCGGCCTCGAGCCTCGGGCGCGAGCACTTTTCTTTCGACGAGGCGGCGCATGCGCTCACGGCCAAGCGCTCAGGCGAGAGCTATCGGCTTGCCGACGTGATCGAGGTGCGGCTGCTTGAAGCCGCGCCGATCGCCGGCGCGCTGCGCTTCGAGGTCGCGGGCCGCGGGCCCCGCGAGAAGGGCCGGCCAGGCGCACGAAAACCCCGCGAGCGAAGAGCGCAGTGAGGCGCCGGCGTCGTCGTGCGCGGTCAGAGGGTCGACAGGCGGCGCGGGATGCTCTGCAGCCCTTTGGCGACGCCCGTGGCGAAATGCGTGATCGCGCGTCCAACCGTGGCGAGCGGGTTCGATTCTTCCGCCCCGGCATGTTGGGCTTTGGGCTTCCCGGACTTGGCTGCGTGCGCGACCAGCTTGGCCGCGGCGGCTTTCTGCCGTCGCGCCGCAAGCTTGACCGGAGCTTGGGATTGCTCAGGCGCGGCGGCAGACGAAGCCGGCGCAGGAGAGTCAGCGGCTGCCGGCTCGTCGAGAAGCGGGGGCTCTGCGCTCGAAGGAGGCGCCTCCATCGGCTCCAGATTCAGGGGGTGGGCGGCGTCTGGGACGAGTGAAGCTTCCCGAAGCGTCGAGGCGGCCTCCGGTTCAAGCCCCGCTTGCTGAGGAACGGCGGCGGCTGTCGGGGCCAAGTCGACAGCCGGCTCCGCATTGAGGACCCGCGCACGGGACTCCCAGCACACGATTGCAATCACCGCCACAGCGGCCAAGGCCGCGAATTGCGGCTTGCGCCAGGAGCGAAACGCCGGCGGATCGCGTCTTGCGGCGGCGACCGCGGGCGGCGGCGCCGCCGGTGCGACGGCCGGGGCCGTCGCTCCCTGGCCGCGGCCCGGGCTTTCTCCGGGCGGCGCGAGGCGGGGGGCGGCGGCGACGCTGTTCCAAAGCGCTTCGGTGGAAGGCTGTTCCGCGCCGAACAGCTCCTCGGCCGCGCGCGCGCTCCAGATCGCCACGCCGTCGGCTTCGCAAATGAACAAGTCGCGCGACCTCTCATAGAGGCTGGATGCGACTAGCCGACAGATGTCCTCGGCCGTCGCGTCGGCGATGTTCGCGAATTCCAGGCGCCAGCGCAGGAAGAAGGTCGGCGACAGCTGCAAGGCGACCCGAAAGAAGGGCGGCTCGTCGTCTTCCTCGAGCTGGATCGGCGCCTTCGCGCCGAGCAGAAATGCATAGGTCAGGATGCGCGTCTCGCGCTCGTCAATCCTGATTGGAAGGTCGTTTCCGTCGCGGTCGCAGAGCTGCGTCCTGAACCCGAGCGGGAGCCGCTCGAGCGGAAATTTGTGGCGTTCGACATAATCCGCGTCGAAATCCACCGTGAATTTGAGGCGGAAGTCGCCGGCCGGGCAATCATGGGTGACGCTCGCCTCCGAGCCGAAGTTGCTCGCGCCACGGATGAGCGGGGGCAACATGAAGCTTTTCTGCGCGGCGCGATAGAGCGCCGCGCAAGCCTCGACGAGCTCTTCGCGACTGAACGAGGTCATCCACGTGCTCCAACGCAAGCCACGCTTCTACGCAACTCCGATTCTGGGCGCCGCCCGGATCCTTCGAGCGGCGTAAACATGACAGTCGGAGATGGGCGTTTTTTTGACGGATTGCGCAGGGACAAAAAAAAGTACGCGTCACGTCACCCGGGGCTCGCCCTCTCCGTGAGCTGCGCGCGCGGCTCGTCGGGCTTCGCCGGCTCCCGCACGAAGTTGTCGAAATCTTTCTTGTTCTGGGCGGCGTAGAGCATCGCGAAAGAGGCGATCGCGTCGTCGAAGGCCTCGCTTTTGCCCATGTAGCCCGACAGCATCGCGGCGTCGCCGGAGCGCGCATGCGCGCGGGCGAGCGTGCGCCCGCACAGCAACGCATATTGCGGAAGCGCCTTGCTCTCCAGCAATTCGCCGAGCTCGCCGAGCCGGCGGTTCTTCAGTCGTCTCACGTAGAATTCGCGCCCCGAGGACTCGTCGCGCGTGAAGCTCAGGAAGGAGTCGGACGCGGCTTGCATCATCCGCTGGCCGGAGACGACTCGCGCCCCCTGCTGCCCGAGCCAGGGCCTCAGCCATCGCTCGCGCGGCGGCGTTCCGGGCTCCTGCGCGCCGAGACGCTCGAGCGCCGAGGGGAGCGCCTCCTTAATTTGCAGGAAAAGCGGATAATCGTCGCCGCTCATGAACAGGCCGACGGCGCAATACGTGCCGACACTGCCGACGCCCACGACCTTGAAAGCGGAGTCGGCCAGCTTGTAGCGCGCCAGCAGCTGCCTCACCTCCGCCGGCATCGTCTCGATCGCCTGCTTGAAGACACCCGGAATGTCCACGTTCAGCGCCGCGTCGGACTCGGGAGGCACATGGTAGATGAGGGGCGGGCGATCTTCGATGCGCCAGCCGCCGCCGCTCGGGTCGCGCCGCACGTGCGGAAAGTCGGCTTCGCCGTCGCGCTCGGGATGCCTGTGTCCTGCCGCCTCACGCAACCGCTGGGAGAGGGCTTCGTCGAAAAGTCCCGCGGCGTCGTCTTCGACGCGGATGCGCGCGTTCCACGCCTCCACGGGCGATAGCACGGCGAGCTTGGCCAGGCGCGCGCGATAGGCCGTGGCGGCGCTTTTGGCGATGCGGCGCGCCGCCTTGTCGCCGTCTCCGGCGGCGAGCGCCGCGACCGCCAGGCTCGCCGCGAGACGCTTGACGTCGACGGTGAAGTCAACGGCGGGCAAGGTTTCGTCGAAATCATTGATGTCAAACAGCGCGGCGCCTTCGGGCGAAAGGAACGCCCCGAAGTTCATGAGATGACAGTCGCCGCCGGCCTGAACCGGAATGCCGGGAACAGGCGCCTGCGCGAGATCCGACGCCATCAGCGCCGCCGCGCCGCGCAGGAAGGCGAAGGGCGACGCCGCCATGCGCTCGCGACGGATCGGCACGAGGCTCGGAACCCGCGTTCTGTTGGTCTCATCGAAGACGACAGACGGATCGCGATCCGTCGCGGCAAAACCGCCGAGCGACTCGCGCGGCGTGGCCTCGCGCAGAGCCTTGCCGGCCTTGTAGCGCTCGTCTCGGGAGAGGAGAGGAGCGGTTTGCTCCCCATTATTCTCGATAGTCGCCATATTTGCGCCTCCCTGCGTCTGCTCACGAGGAAATCGACATCAGCTCAAATGAAGGGCGGCTCGACGCACTTGCCATCGGGAGCTTTCGACGCCATCACGTGAGCATATGCCCGACCTGCCCCCCGGCGCCAAGCTCCGCCCCGGCCTGCTCGACCCCGACGCGCAAGCCGCGCTGGCCCGCGACATCGCGAATGTGATCGCCAAGGCGCCGCTCTATGTCTCGACCATGCCGCGCTCGGGCGCGCCCATGTCCGTGCGCATGACGAATTGCGGGGACTTCGGATGGTTCTCCGACAGGGACCGCGGTTATCGCTACGAGCCGCGACACCCCCTCACCGGCGAGTCCTGGCCGCCGATTCCGCCGGCCCTGCTCGCGCTCTGGGCCGAGCTCGCGGACTATCCCGAGCCGCCGCAGGCTTGCCTCGTCAACGTCTATGACGCAGCGGCGCGCATGGGCCTGCATCAGGATCGCGACGAGAAGGATTTTGACGCGCCGGTGCTGTCGGTCTCGCTCGGCGCCGACTGCCGGTTTCGGCTCGGCGGCGCGAAGCGCGGCGGGGCCACGCAGTCCTTCGTGCTGCGCTCCGGCGACGTCCTCGTGCTCGGCGGGGAGTCGCGGCTCCGCTTCCACGGCGTCGACAGGATTTTGCCGACCCTGCCGCCGCCGTTGCCTTTGGCGCTGCTCGCGGGCGGCGCGCGCATAAATCTGACGCTGCGGCGGGTGACGTGAGGGGGGGATTGCGCTGGTCCGACGGCGCTTGCGCAAGCTGAGACTCCTTGCCGCCCGAAGTTTAAGAAAATTTTTCGCGCTCGCCGGCCGCTTTGGCGTGCTCAATATCCTTTTTGGCGGGCGCCGCTGTTGCGATTGGACTCGAAGTTCCCTATCTTCCGGCTATCGATTTTCGGCCTGACGACGTGGCCCTGCTTCGCAAATGAAGCCGCTGACGACCTCTCCCAATCATCGATCGACATCGGCCCCGCGCAGGCGGGCCTTCTCCTGACTCATGCTTGGAGAGACGACATGGCTACCGGAACCGTGAAGTGGTTCAACGCTCAAAAAGGCTTCGGCTTCATCCAGCCGGACGACGGCGGCGCGGATGTTTTCGTGCACATCAGCGCCGTTCAGCGCGCGGGCTTGCGCGATCTGCAGGAAGGGCAGAAGCTCGCCTTCGAGCTCTCGAAGGACCGCCGCACCGGCAAGTCTGCGGCTGATCAGCTGCAGGCGCTCTGACGCGAAGCGCCCGCGGCGGCTTGCTTGGGCAAGCTCAGAAGCTCAACAGGGCGCAACTGCGGCGGCCGGCCCTGCCGCCGCAGGACGCGAGGTTGGCGCGGCGGTGAAAATGGCTTCGGCCCGTTAGAGAATGAACCGGCTCAAATCGCGATTCTTCGCAAGATCGCCGATGTGCCGCTCGACATAGTCGCCGTCGATCACGATCGTTTCGCCCTCGCGATCCGAAGCCGTGAAGCTCACGTCGTCGAGCACGCGCTCCATGACGGTCTGCAAACGCCGCGCGCCGATGTTCTCGACCGAGCCATTGACCTCGACCGCGACCTTCGCCAGCGCGGCGACCGCGGAGGGCGCGAATTCCAGCGTCACGCCCTCGGTGCCGAGCAGCGCCGCATATTGTTTGGTCAGACAGGCTTCCGTCTCTGTGAGGATCCGGCGGAAGTCCTCCTCGTTCAGCGAATTCAGCTCGACTCGAATCGGCAGCCTTCCTTGCAGCTCCGGCAGCAGGTCCGACGGTTTGGCGACGTGGAAGGCCCCCGAGGCGATGAACAGGATGTGATCGGTCTTCACCGAGCCGTGCTTCGTCGAGACGGTCGTGCCCTCGATCAGCGGCAGCAGGTCGCGCTGTACGCCCTCGCGCGACACGTCGCCCCCGCCCCCCCTGCCTTCGCGCGCGCAGATCTTGTCGAGTTCGTCGATGAAGACGATGCCGTTGTTCTCGGCGTCGGCGACCGCCTCGCGCACGCTGTCCTCATGGTCGATGAGCTTGTCCGACTCCTCGGCGATGAGCGGTCCCAGGGCGTCCTTGACGTGCAGCCGCCGCAGCTTCGACCGCCCCTGCAACGCCTTGCCGAAAATGTCGCCGATCGAGAAGGCCGCGACGCTGCCCGGCATGTTCGGCATCTCGAACACCGGGCCCGTCGGCCCGCTCGAGGCGATCTCGACCTCGATCTCCTTGTCGTCGAGCTCGCCGGCGCGGAAGCGCCTGCGGAAGGTTTCGCGCGTTGCGGGCGAAGCGGCGGGACCGACGAGCGCATCGAGCACGCGCTCTTCTGCGGCGAGTTCGGCGCGCGCCTGCACGCCGCGCCGCCGCCGCTCCTTGACGAGGCTGATCGCGACCTCGATGAGATCGCGCACGATCTGCTCGACGTCGCGGCCGACATAGCCAACTTCGGTGAATTTCGTCGCCTCCACCTTGAGGAAGGGCGCGTCGGCGAGGCGAGCGAGACGGCGAGCGATCTCGGTCTTGCCGCAGCCGGTCGGGCCAATCATCAATATGTTCTTCGGCAGCACCTCCTCGCGCATCTGGCCTTCGAGCCGCAAGCGGCGCCAGCGGTTGCGCAGGGCGATGGCGACGGCGCGCTTGGCCGCAGCCTGGCCGACGATGTAGCGGTCGAGCTCTGAGACGATCTCGCGCGGCGAGAAGTCGGCCATGATGGGGTTCCTTCCGGGGCAGTCGGCAATTGGCAATCGGCGCTCGGCAGTCGAAGTGCGCCTACTCCCGACTGCCGACTGCCGTCAAATCGTTTCCACGACGACATTCTCGTTCGTGTAGACGCAAATCTCTGCGGCGATCTTCATGGCCTTGCGGGCGATCGCCTCGGCGTCGAGCGGGCCGTCGATGAGGGCGCGAGCCGCGGCGAGCGCGTAATTGCCGCCGGAGCCGATCGCCGCCACGGCGCCGCTCTCGGACGCCTCGGGCTCCAGCACGTCGCCGGACCCGGTGAGCACGAGGCCGCTCGACTTGTCGGCGACGAGCATCATCGCCTCGAGCCGGCGCAAATAGCGGTCGGTGCGCCAATCCTTGGCGAGCTCGACGCAGGACCGCGTGAGCTGACCGGGATATTGCTCCAATTTGCTTTCGAGCCGCTCGAAGAGCGTGAAGGCGTCGGCGGTCGCGCCGGCGAATCCGGCAATCACCTCGCCCTTGCCCAGTCGGCGCACTTTCTTGGCGTTGCCCTTCATGATGGTCTGGCCGAGGCTCACCTGACCGTCACCGGCGATGACGGTCTTATCGCCCTTCTTCACCATGACGATGGTGGTCGCGCGCCATCTCGCCGCCTGATTTTCGTCCATACGCTCCTCGCGCCCGCTGGCCGGTCCCCGATGTAGGGTTTGGGGCGCGTTTGGGCAAGGGCGCGCCGCTCCACGCTCCCGGCGGAAGTCGCCGCGCCGCGCGATTGGATGTTTTCGCCCCCATGGTGCTAATCTCCCCGAACTGCGGCCGTGGAGGGAAAGCTTTCGGATGAGCGACGCGACGATGCTCGAGCGGCCGGCGCCGGCTGACGGCCAGGACGCGGCTCCCGTCGAACACGCCGGGGACGCGCCGGCGAGCCGGCTTGGCGCCTGGCTGCGCGGCCTGGCGGCGCGCGCGCCCGCGAAAGCGGATCTCGGACGCCTGGCCTTCGGCGTCGTCGTTCCGGTCTTCTTATGGGTGTTTTATACGACCTCGAGCGGCATGATCGACATCATGCGCCGCGACGGCGACGACGCGGTCGGCGTCATCGGCACATTCGTCGGCG
>DATHCI010000194.1:0-3915 GCA_035319645.1 Methylocystis sp.
CGTCACCAAGGACGGGAAGCTGCGCTGCCTCGACGCCAAGGTCGCCTTCGACGACAACGCCCTGCATCGCCACGCGGACGTCGTGGCGCTGCGCGACGTCACCGAGGAGGACGAAAAGGAGATCGAGGCCTCGAAATATGAGCTCGCCTATATCTCCCTCGATGGCGCGATCGGCTGCATGGTCAATGGCGCGGGCCTCGCGATGGCGACGATGGACATCATCAAGCTCTATGGCGAGAACCCCGCAAACTTCCTCGATGTCGGCGGCGGCGCGAGCCGCGAGAAGGTGACGGCGGCGTTCAAGATCATCACCGCCGACCCCAAGGTGAAGGGCATCCTCGTCAACATCTTCGGCGGCATCATGAAATGCGACGTGATCGCAGAAGGCGTCATCGCCGCGGTCAAGGAAGTCGGCCTCAAGGTGCCGCTCGTCGTGCGGCTCGAGGGCACGAACGTCGACCTTGGCAAGAAGATCATCGACTCCTCGGGTCTCGACGTGATCGCCGCCGAGGATTTGGACGACGCGGCGCAGAAGATCGTCGCGGCGGTGAAGGTCGCGGCGTAAGTCTCCGTTACTCAATCGGCGCGTCGTAGCTCTTGACGTTCTTCGCGCCGACAAAGCTGAAGTGCCACCACTCGCGCGGATAATTATCGAAACCGTGGCGGCGCATCAGCGCCACGAGCCGGTCGCGGTGAGCGCGCGACTTGGCCGGCACGCGCGACTTCGTCCAGGAACGCCGGTCGAAATAGTCGAAGGGCGCGCCGAAGTCCCAGCCGACGACGCCGAGGTCGACGGCGAGCCCGGTCGAGTGTCCGGACTTCAAGGCGATGTAGCCCTGCGCGAACAGCCTTCGCTTTGCGACATTCGGATAATAGTCGCGCTTCGTCGATTCATCGCCGCTCTTCGACCAGGCGACGAATGCGGCGACCGAGCGGATCGGACGATAGCAGTCATAGACGACGAGATCGAAACCCGCCGCGTGCGCTTCATCTTCGGCTCGCGCGAGCGCCCGCGCGGCTTCGGCGCGCAGCCAGCACTGCGCCGCGGCATAGCCCGGGACGGCGCGACCCGTGAAATTCTGCGCCGTGGCGTAGCGCATCTCCTGGCGGATGCCCGGCGCGGCGTCGGCGAGCTTCACGAAGCCCGGCGGCGGCTCGCCGGCCGCCGCGCCTCGATCGAGCAGCAGCAGCGCGACGAGCGCCAACAGGCTGCGGTGGCGCGTCGCCATCATCGCGCGCTCGCTGTTGCACGACGGCTCGCGAGCTGGCGCTGCGCCAGCGCGCGCACATAGTCGAAGTCGATCGCGGCGACGCACTTGTGGCCATTGGGGCAGAGTTCCAGCGACGGCAGATAGCAGGGCGCGCAGGCGACGGGGGCGTGGACGATCGTCACGTCGCGCCCGAAAGGGGCCCAGGTCTCTATCGGCGCGACTCCGGAAAAGATCGCGATCGATTGAACGCCGAGCCGCGCGGCGAGATGCGTCAGCCCGCTGTCATTGCCGACATAGAGATCGGCTTCGGCGATGAGCGCGATCGCCTCCTCGAGGGAGGTGCGCCCGACATAGGATCTCGCGCCGGCCTCCTCGGCGCGCGCGGCGAGGCCCGGCGCGCCCTCCGCTTCCGCCTTCGAGCCGAGCAGAACGACGGCCGCCTCCATCTCGCGCGTCAGAAAGGCGGCGAGCCGAAGGAAATTCTCGAGCGGCCAATTCTTGATCGCCCGCCCCGAAAAGGGGTGAAGAGCGACAAGCGGACGCCCCTTGCGGAAGGGGAGGTCCACCCCCGCATTGCCCGCGAGCGTCCGACGCAGCGAGGCGCCGCGCCACTGAGCGTCACGCCGGAAGAAATCGACGACGCCATGCGCGAGGCTCAACATCATCATTCGCTGGTTAAGCGCGAGACTGTCGGAATGCAGAAAATTCGGCCTCGGGACCCCGACCGTCAGAACCGACCGGCAGGCGTCGCTCACATAGCCGCATTTGAACGTCGCCGAGATGTGGTCGAGCACGACGCGGGTGTCGGGATCGACGCGCAGGTCGATCGCGAGATCGAAGGCCGTGTCGCCGAGCTCCCCGAGCCGCTCGCGGGAAAACGGCGGGCGCGATCCGTCGGCGGTCGGCGCGAAGAAGTCGAGCGCCTCGACGCGCGCGAAAACTCCAAGGGCGCGCGCGAGCGATGCGTTCCACGGCCCGCAGAGAAGCGTCATTTTCGCTTCGGGAAAAGCTTCGCGAAGCACGGTGAAGGAATCGAGCGCCAGAACGAAATCGCCGATATGGTCGAGCTTGACGACCAGAATGTTCTCTATTCCGGGCTCGCCGACGTAGGCCGCAAAGTCTTCGCCGGCCCACACCTTGGGGCCCTCGGTTTCTCCCGCCTCGCGTCTGCGTCCGAAATGGCTTTCATATTCGTCGTTCTGCGAAATCTCGTTCAAAATCTTGCGCAGACCCGCGCCCTTATGGAAGAGCGCGCTGTAGTAGTCCAGATTTTTCGGATCCGGATTTCGCCCCAGAAAGGCGCCGAGCAGCAGCGCCGCATCGTCGCGGCTCGCCTGCTTCGACCATGGCAGCTTTTTCAACCAGCGCATCGAAGCCCTTCGAACGGCGGCGCGGCGACGCGCGCCTTGTCGAGTTCACGGCCCGATCACGCCGCGGCGCGAGTTTGTCTCGCGCGAAGGTCGCTCACTCCAGCGTCTTTGCAAGCGCGGCGGCGATCGCGTCGCCCATAGCGCGCGTCGAGACTGGCGTCTGCCCCGCCCCGGCGATATCCGCCGTGCGCAGCCCCTGGTCGAGGACCGCGGCGATGGCGGCGTCGATCGCGCCTGCCGCCTGCGGCAGGTCGAAGGAATAGCGCATCGCCATGCCGAGCGAGCCGATCATCGCGATCGGGTTCGCGATCCCCTTGCCGGCGATGTCCGGGGCCGAGCCGTGGCAGGGCTCGTACATCGCCTTGCGCTTGCCGTCCCTGTCCGCGGCGCCTAGCGAAGCGGAAGGCAGCATTCCGAGTGAGCCGGTCAGCATCGCGGCCTCGTCCGACAGCATGTCGCCGAAGAGATTGTCGGTGACCACGACGTCGAACTGCTTGGGCCGGCGCACGAGCTGCATGGCGAGCGCGTCGGCGAGCATATGCTCGAGGTTGACGTCGGCATATTCGCGCTTGTGCAGCGCCGTGATGACCTCGCGCCAGAGATAGCCCGACTTCATCACATTGGCTTTCTCGGAGGATGTGACTTTGTTGCTGCGCTTCCTGGCGAGCTCGAAGGCCACCCGGCCGATGCGCTCGATCTCGAACGTGTCGTAGACCTGCGTGTCGACGGCGCGCTTCTGGCCGTTGCCGAGCTCGACGATCTCTTTCGGCTGGCCGAAATAAACGCCGCCCGTGAGCTCGCGCACGATCATGATGTCGAGTCCGTCGACGAGCTCGCGCTTGAGCGAGGAGGCGTCGGCGAGCGCCGGATAGCAGATCGCCGGGCGCAGATTGGCGAAGAGCTCCAGATCCTTGCGCAGCCGCAAGAGACCCGCTTCCGGGCGCACGTCATAGGGCACGCCGTCCCATTTGGGCCCGCCGACGGCGGCGAGCATCACGGCGTCGGCCGCATGGGCGAGCCTCATGTCGGCTTCGCTGATCGCCGCCCCATGCGCGTCATAAGCCGCGCCGCCGACGAGCCCCTTCTCGGTCTCGAATCTCGCGACGCCCGCAGCGTTGAGCACGGTGAGGACCTTCTCCGCCTCGGCGGTGATCTCGGGGCCGATGCCGTCGCCGGGCAGGAGCAGAAGCTTGTAGGCGGACATTTATCTCTCTCGATGAGGGGTAGGCGTGGGGGCGTCAATAAAGCGGCAAGGGCGGCGGGGCAAGGGAGGGACCGGGACGCGCCTTGAGCCGTGGCCGGCGTTAAGGTTAGACGAAGCTTTCTTCGGCGGG